>JAENVZ010000154.1 GCA_016650315.1 Alphaproteobacteria bacterium
CTCATCACCGGCAGCGGCAAATCCTGCCGGCGCCGACATTACAATTCCGAGCGCCGCGAGGGCGGCCCCGGACAACCATTTGCTCATTGTCATTGATTTTGTCCTCCCAGACATTTTTATTGCAGGCACTACTAATTCCGAAATGGCGGACGATCGTTCATCCACGTAGACTTTTACTTTAACTCTGTTAGGTTTCCTGTCAAGAGAGCGGAGAGATGAATGGCGCCTGTCAAGCTGCGTGGAATGACCTGGGACCATCGGCGGGCGATCGACCCCCTGTTAGGGGCGATGCCCATATTCCAGGCGAAACATCCCCACGTGGAAATAACATGGTCCTCGCGGCCGCTTAGCGGATTTGAATTCACATCGGTGGATGCTTTGGCTTTGGAATATGATTTCATCATCCTTGATCATCCGTTCACGGGCGCCATCGCGGCATCGCAGTCGCTTGTGCCGCTTGATCGTACTGTGGCGCAGGCCGGCGATCCCTTCGTTGGACCGTCACTGGACTCATACCGGATGAATGGGTCCCTCTGGGCATTGCCGGTTGATGCCGCCTGTCAAGTGAGTGTGTCACGCCCCGACCTCATGCAGAAGCTCGATGCGACGGTTCCCGTCAATTGGCGCGGGCTCATGGAACTCGGTGCAAAGGCGAGGCAGCAGGGACTATGGCTCGCCATTGGATTGAAGGGCGTGCATAGCTTGATGACATTCTTCACCCTGATGGCCAATCTTGGAGCGCCCTGTGCCACGCAACGGGACAAAGAATTCGCCGACCGCGATGCGGCGCATGAAGCGCTTGCCTTGATGCGCGACCTACTGCAGTTCTGTCCGCCGGCAGGGCTCGATTGGAACAGCATCGATTTGCACGACAGGATGGTGGAACGCGACGACCTAGTGTTCTGCCCCGCGGTCTATTGTTATGCGACCTATGCCGAGGCCGACCAGCGGCGGCCCTTGCGGTTCCACGATCTTCCCGGGCCCAAGGGACCGGCCGGTTCAACCATCGGTGGCACCGGATTAGGGGTTTCTGCGCATACCCGCCATTTGCCTGAAGCGCTGGCATATGCGGGCTTTGCCATCGAGGCGGCCACGCAGCGCGCCTTTGCCTCGTATCACGGGCAGCCGGCGCACCGGGGTATCTGGGAGGATAGCGCCATCAATGAGCGTTTAGGCGGTTGCTTTCGCGCGACAAGAGCGACGATGGAGGCCTGCTGGATCAGGCCGCGGTATCCAGGCTATCTCGAATTTCAGGCCAGGGGCGGTGAGTTGGTCGAAGCCCACCTGCGCGGCCAGATCACGGCCGATGCGTTAATTGCCAAATTGCAGCAGCTCCATGCTTCCGGCTAGCGGGCAATTGTCAACCGAGCCGCCGCGACAGTTTTTTCGCCGCAGCCGTAACGCTGGCGATAAGGCTGTCGCGATTCTTCTTCATCATCCGTTGTTCGGGTGCCACGATGCTCAGGGCCGCGATGCAGCGGCCGGAACCATCGACTACCGGGGCTGCCACGCAGCCGGCATGTTCGTTCGCCTCATTCAGCTCCGTCGCATAGCCCTGGCGGCGGAAGCGGCGGATCTGGGCGATAAGCTTCTTGACATCGGTGATGGCCCTTCCGGTCGGCGAGGGGAGAACCGTTGCCGTCAGGAGGCTGGTCAATGCCTTGTCATCCATGTCGGACACCAGCAAGCGGCCGGCCGCCGCCCAGTTGACCGGAACGCGGGAGCCGACATTGCTGATAATACGCAGTTGGCGAATGCCTTCTTCCTTAAATATCACCATCATCAAGTCATTCTCGAGCACCGAGAGTTGAACGGTCTCACCCGTTTCATTGCGCAGTTCCTCGGCAATCTGGCTGCCGTCGCGCAAGAGATCGACATGGCTGCGATAGGCCATGCCGAGCTCAAACAGCCTGCGGCCAAGAAACAGGGCGCTGCCTTTTCCGGACGGCGCAATATAGTTGCCCTCCAAGAGGGTGCGGACGAGTTCGTAGGCCGTCGATTTCGGGATCGCGAGCTCGGTGATGATCTGTGCTACGGTGATTGGTTCGCCGCACTGGAGCATCAGTTCGAAGATGTCGAAGGCGCGCCGCACGCTGCGCGAACCGTTGCTGTCCTCTTCCTTTGTGGCAACTTTGCCGGTTTGGCGAGGAGACTTCAAAATTGGCTTCTCCGATGTGCGCATATTGGTATCCCGCATTCTAGACTACTGTCCGGTATTTGAAAATGATAGTTTTCAAGAATTAAGAGGTGGAGAGAAGCCATGAAGATTGTTGACATCGAGGTGATAGAGCTGCGGGTTCCGGGCTGGAAAGGAGATAGTTTTGATGGGTCATACGACAATTGTGTCGTTCTCGTCCACACCGACGAGGGCCTGACCGGCA
>JAENVZ010000155.1 GCA_016650315.1 Alphaproteobacteria bacterium
CGGCACGCCGGTGAAATCCTGCATCAGCACGCGGGCCGGACGATACTGAATCTCCCGGTCCGACCGGCGATCCTTCTGCCAGTCGATAATCGCCTGCACATCCTCGACCGTAACGGTGTTTCCGTCTTCAAAGCGCAGCAGGTTTTCCAGCAGCACCCGCATCGAAAAGGGCAGCCGCGACACATCGCCCAGCTTTTCCGAAGCCTTGGAAATGGAATAATAGGCAATGCTCTTGCCGCCCACATCCATTGTGGCGCGGGTGCCGAGCGTGTCCTGTCCGATAGCAGTCATGAAGCCAACCTTTCATCCATCAGGACGAATGCGATTCCGCCCTGGTTTATTGCGTGTGGCGGCGCCTGGGGGAACTCGACGGACGCTGGAAAGAGGCTTCATTGCATTTCCACATCCAGCCGCTGGCGCCGGCTCGAATGAGTCTCCCAGCCCTTAGCAAGGCTTGGAGGGGTTGGAAAGCGTGGAAAAGGGCTATGCCGAGGCTATAGCCGTTTTCGATGCTGATTTAGGCAATAAAGGCGATGGGGCTACGGTTGCCAGTTGAACCCAGATCGCCATAGCGATGAAAACATCCAACCGCATCCGTAACGATATTCCGCCAAAAACTGTCCCATTTCGGGTCACCGCAAACGTGGCACCGCCCGACGACGCCCTGACATTTTCATATTGCTTCCAGAAACAACCGGATTCAAGCCCACAGCATAATAATAGGGGGGAGCAATGAGATGATAAGGGGTCGTTACGATCTTGTAATTTTAGGCACGATAATGGTGCTGGGGGGATGTGCTTCGGGCAATTCGCACAGGTCTGCTTACCGCCCATATGCGCCGCCACAAGCTGTACATCCCGTTCCCGAAGCGGAACCGGGCCATGCCATCGCCGCCATCAACCGCAATATTGGTCCGGGAGAAACCATCTGGCACATGCGGGCGGCCCTGAATGTGGCGAGCCTTAGCTGTTCGGGGCGGCGACAATCCATGATCGCGGCCAACTACAACACCATGCTCAAACATCATCGCGACGCGTTCGCGGTGGCATATGAGGCGGAACAGACGGCCTATCGCACTCGCTTTGGCAGGGATTGGCAGCGTCAGAACGATACCCACATGACCCGGCTCTATACATTCTTTACCAAACCGATGTCGCAGAACCGCTTTTGCGACGTGGCGCTGGATGTCTCCGCCAAGGCCCGGTCGATGGCGTCGTGGGAATTGCAGGGCTATGCCCCCGGCGCGCTGGCGCAACTCGAACGCCCGTTTGTAAGCACGGTCAGCGCGTCACGCTAACCGCTTTCCCGCTCTCCACCCGGGGATAAAATCTGTGCGCTGCACAGAAATGGGGCATTAACCATAGTATCACCCATTATGGCCCTGTCGAAAAGCGCGGACTTCCTGTAGAATGCGCCTAGTTTCGCGTGGAAAAAACACGGATTTCAAAGGGATCGCACACGCAACGAGTCGGCTGGTGTCAATATGGGGCGCCGCCTTTTCGTCGCGTAAGGAACTCCGCTGACCGCGCATCGTTATCTGTAACAGGTTCACGAAAGGGAGGACCAGACCATGCATCCTAATCTGCCTCACATCACAGCGCGCAAAGCTGCGTTCAATCCGGTTCTGCGCGGATATCACATCATGTATCGGACCAATGAGCACAATCATTGCCCTGGATGCGGCCACAGCCAATGGATCGTGGGCCGTACCGTGGCCGAATGCGCCTTTTGCAGCACAGCCCTGCCCCTGGACATCCATGCCGGGGGACTGGGCGGACAGCCGCGCTTCATTGAGGCCAGAGCGTCAGGCGACATGCTCTGACGCAATCCAGGTACGGGCCAGGTACGGGCCAGGCGCGGCGCGGCTTGCTGCACCGCACTCAAAATTGATCCGATTTGGATGAGCGCCCTGCTCATCCAAATCGGATAGGCATAGGCCCATATTGGCCGCCGATGCGGACGAAAATTCCAATTCTGTCCCGAAACGATCCCCCATCTCTGCGCATTTTATGGCATTGCTCGTGCAATAGCGTCATGCTTATCTCCAGAATGGAGATAAGCAGATAGCGACGTTAACCCATTTTCCGATCATAATAGCCCGAACAAAAGCAGCACAGGAATACCAGATGCACAGATATGGGACAGACGGCGGACAGGCGGACTTGACCACCGAAGCAGCGATCGGGGCCGCCTATGACGACCGGCCATCCGCGCTCGTCATCTGCGACGGCACGGACGGCCAAAAGGCACTCGAACACATCGCCAATGCAGCAGGGGCGCGACTGCTGGGTGCGGTGGATATTGCCAGCGCGGTCGAAAGGCTGGACCGCATCGCCGCCGTCCGCCTGTTGATTGCAAAGGCTGATAGCGACAGCCCTGCCCTTGCCGCCCTGCTCGCCCGCATCGACCGGATCGCCGAAACCGATGGCACGGCCATTATCGTCGCAGTGACGCCCGCCATGCTGGATCTGGCCTTTGGGCTGCTCACCGCGCCGCAGGTGCAACTGCTCTGCGCGCCCAGCGATGCCGACTTTGCCGCCGCTGTCGCCCTTGCACTGCATAATACCCAACCGACCGCGCTGCACGACATTGGCCGGGAAAGCGAGGCGCTCCGTCTCCAGCGCCTGTCCGAAGAAGTTAGCCGCATTGCCCGCACACTGGCCAGCCTGTCAGGCGGGATCAGCACGTCCTCCGCACTATCTTCAGGCATGGACAATCTCGCTGAGCCCGAACATGGCTATGCCGGGGAACCGTCATTGGACGCACCCAACCGCCCGCGCGTGCTCATCACCCCACGCGAAATCCGTGACATGCTTCGCCTGCGCCGCTTGCGCGACCAGTTTTTTCCCGGCGAACTGTTCGCCGACCCTGCCTGGGACATGCTGCTGGAC
>JAENVZ010000156.1 GCA_016650315.1 Alphaproteobacteria bacterium
CGCAATATGGGCGGACTGGCCGTGGAGGTAGTTAGACAGTTCGGCGGTTTTCCAGTGGAAATCTTCCTGTTCGTAACCGATGCGCTTCACGGTTGCACGGGCGGCCTTTTCAATCTCGGCTTTGCCCTGATCGGTAAGTTCACCATCGCCTGTGATGAAGTCGCGGTCGGCGCAACGCACTTCGCCCGCCAGCACGATCCGGTTGGTGGTGGTCAGGGTTTCACACGCAACCCGCGCTTCGGGGTCCTTGGACAGGAACAGGTCGACAATGGCGTCGCTGATCTGGTCCGATACCTTGTCCGGGTGGCCTTCAGAGACGGATTCGGATGTGAAAAGATAGGAACTGCGCATGGTACTCCCGTAATTTCCCGCGGTTTCAGGACATTCCACCTCAAAGGTGGCATATCCCTTATATAAAGAATTCCTTATATCGTTTAGCGGCTCCATCGACGCATGGCAATGCTGCCGCAGAATATAAGCAATACAAAAAGAAAACTGGCGAGATTGCCCAACTGCGAAAATGGTGTCGGAGGGAGTTTTCCCGGCAGAAAAGCGTCAATATAACCGACCTGCTGATGGGGCAGGCTGTCGAGCAGAGCGCCATTGGCTGCAACGACGGCGGAAATGCCGGTGGGGGTCGAACGCACAATAGGCAAGCCTTCCTCCAGCGCGCGTAAGCGGGTCTGAGCCAGATGTTGCGGTGGTCCCCAGCTTCCAAACCAGGCATCGTTCGATGGATTGAAAAGGAAATCCGGGCGATTCTCTTCGTTCACTACTTGCCCCGAAAAAATAATCTCATAGCAGATTTGCACACCCATTTTCAGGGCAGGGCGCTCGCCTGCCGCCGGAAGTGGTAATGTCTGCGGACCCGGTCCGGGCCAGAAATCCACATCCCCTGGAACAAGGCGGGAAAGGCCCAGCGGCTTGAGGATCGACCGCATCGGAAGATATTCGCCAAAGGGGACCAGATGCGCCTTGTCATAGCGACCGACAAGGCGCGAATCCGGGGTCAGGACCCACAGGCTGTTATTGGCGGCAGTCAGGGTGTTGGCCTGATAAAAGCCTTTGTCTTCAAACTTGTAATAAAGTTTCAGTCCGCCGGTCATCAACAGGTCCCGGGGACCCAGCAATCCGGCAACCCGGTCCCGCCACTCCGGCTCCATGTCCAATATCGCGGGGATGGCGGCTTCGGGCCAGAACAGGAGGCGTGGCTTTACTGAGGGTAGGCCTGAAAGTTGGGCGAGCTTGCGAAAATTGTTTTCTTCCTGCGCCGCAACGTGTTTGTCCTCCTGCCCGATATTGGGTTGAATGATACGGATAGGCACATTTGTGCGCGGCGGTGGCGCGGCGGGATGGACAAAGTGGGCGGCGCTCATGACAATAGCGAGGATGAGCGCGCTCAAGGCTGCAAATCGCTTGTGGTCCGATGTGATGCCCAGAAAAAGGGTTCCTGCAACGAGGACAGCAAGGCCCGAAAGCCCATATGTGCCGACCCAGCGAGCACTGTCCGCCAGTGGAAGTGTGGCGATCCAGATCACGCCCAGCGGATTCCAGGCAAAGCCTGTGAACATGTTGGCGCGCAGCCATTCCGTCACGATCCATGCGACAGCGAACAGGAGGACGAGTTGCCGCCTGTCCTGCCGCCCATATTTCCAGGCAAGCCCGGTCGCCATCGCCGGGTAAATCGCCAGATAGAGCGAAACCAGGACCACCGCGCCATAACCGAACCAGTGCGGCATGGCGTCCTGAAAGGTAAAGGCGTGCGCGATCCAGTTTAGCCCAACGGTAAACTGCCCCACGCCAAACCACCAGCCGCGAGCCAGTGCGCCGCGAAGGTTGGGCGCATTTCCGACCAATGCGATCAGTAGCGCAAAGCAGAGGATTGTGACCGGCCAAAGCCCCAACGGCGCAAATCCGGTTGCGGACAAAAGCCCTGCGGCAAGGGCGGCGATGTTGGGATGACGCATGAGCACAGGCGCAGCTATTGCCTGCTTTTATCACGGTTTCAACTGCGGCATGAACGCGTGCGGTTCTTTACAGTCGGCAAGATGGTGCTGCCCGCGCGATGGATAACAGTCTGTCGATGGCGACAACCTTGTCCAGTTCAGCCGCAAGTTCGTCCAGAGCCGCATCGACGATGGTCGCATGATCGACGCCATTCGACGTGGCGCCAAGCTTGCCAAGCCATGCCTCGCGCTGTCCCGACAATGTAAAAAGGCCATGCACATAGCAGCCTGCAATACGTCCGTCAGGGCTGATCGCACCATCAGTACGCCCGTCACTGAACCGCAGCAACGGGGCGGTTGCAGGCGTGGTCACGCCGACATGCATTTCATAGCCGTGAAAGGCTTGTCCCGCAGGAATGTCACTCCCATCCACCCCGAGCAGCGTCTTTTGCCCACCCAGCACAGTATCAACGGGCAGATAGCCAAGACCGGCAACGCTGCCTGCTTCGCCCTCCATTCCATCAGGGTCGGAAATACTTCGTCCAAGCATCTGATAGCCCCCACAAATGCCCAGTACATGCCCGCCGCGGCGAACATGCGCGGCAATGTCGATGTCCCAGCCCTGGGCGCGAAGGAAGGCAAGGTCGGCGATGGTCGCCTTGGTACCCGGCAGGATGATGAGCGTGGCGCTGGCCGGAATCGGATGGCCCGGCGGCACCATCGTCAGGCGCACGGACGGTTCCTGCGCCAATGGGTCGAAATCATCGAAATTGGCGATACGCGACAGCATGGGGATGGCAATCTCGACATTGGCCGTATTGCCTTGCGTCAAATGATCGAGCGCCACGGCGTCTTCGGCGGGCAATTTGCGGGCAGCAGCGATCCAGGGTACGACACCAAGTCCTTCCCATCCGGTGCGCTCTGCGATCGCGGCATAGCCTGCGTCGAACAATCGCACATCGCCCCGGAATTTGTTGATCAGGAACGCGCGGATCATCGCCGCGTCTTCTGGATCGATCACCGCGTGGGTGCCGACGATGGAGGCGATCACGCCGCCCCGGTCGATGTCGCCGACCAGCACAACAGGCACGCCCGCAGCCCTTGCAAAGCCCATATTGGCGATGTCGCCTTCGCGCAGGTTGATTTCCGCCGGGCTACCTGCGCCTTCGACAACTACAATGTCGGCGGCGTTGCGTAGACGCTGGTAGGAGCCAAGCACCGCATCGAGCAATTCGCCCTTGTGGCTGCGGTAATAATCGGAATCCGATTGGCCCTGCATGTGGCCATGGACAATGAGTTGGGCCATGCGGTCGGATTGGGGTTTCAAAAGCACCGGGTTCATATCGACATGCGGCGGCACGCGGCAGGCCAGCGCCTGCAACGCCTGCGCCCGACCGATTTCGCCACCCTCCGGCGTGACGGCGGCGTTGTTCGACATGTTCTGAGGTTTGAAGGGCAACACCTTGAGACCGCGATTGGCGAGCAGGCGGCACAAACCAGCCACCAGCACGGATTTGCCGACATCCGATCCCGTGCCCTGCAACATCACGGCGCCCATGGCAGAACTCCTGTCATTAGAATTTGATGATTTGGGTTGACTCACTTCCGTTCGTGTCGAGCCCTTCGACTGCCTGCAAGGCAGGCGCTCAGGATAAACTTCAGCCTTTGGCTGAAGTCGAGACAC
>JAENVZ010000157.1 GCA_016650315.1 Alphaproteobacteria bacterium
GATCGAAACCGCCCGGTTCGTCAATTCCGCAGGGCTGCAGGCACTGGGCAACAACCTCTATGCCGAAACCGCCGCCAGCGGCCAGCCACAGGTCGGCGCGGCCGGCATCGATGGGCGCGGTCCCATTCGTCAGGGCGCGCTGGAAGGCTCCAACGTCAATGTCGTCGAAGAACTGGTCGACATGATCGAGACGCAGCGCGCCTATGAGGTGAACAGCAAGATGATCTCCGCCACCGACGAAATGCTGAAATATGTCAACCAGAACATCTGATATGAACCGCTTCATCGCCCTAAGCGCCCTGAGCATCTGTGTCTGCATCGGCGGAACAGCACAGGCACGTTCGCATCCGGCCCCGATGGACTATGCGCCCACCTATGCACAGCCCCTCGCGGTGCAGCAGCAAGTCGCAAACGGTTCGATATTTCAGGTCGCCAGCGGCTATGCCCCGCTCACCAGCGGCACACGCGCCGCCATGGTCGGCGACGTTCTGACCATCGCGCTCACCGAACGGACGCAGGCGACCAAAAGCAACAGCGCCTCTACCGACCGGAAAGGCAGCATCGGCCTCAGCCCGCCCGCCACCGGCCCCCTCTCGCTTTTTTCCAGCAGCGATATCGGCATGAGCGGCAGTCAGGATTTCACTGGCAAAGGGCAAGCGGAGCAGTCCAATGCCTTGTCAGGCGAAGTGACAGTGACCATTGCTCAGGTCTATCCCAACGGCACCATGCTGGTGCGCGGGCAAAAACAGCTCACGCTCAACCGTGGTGACGAATTCATCCAGATTTCGGGACTGGTCCGCACGGCCGACATCGGCCCGGACAATCGTGTCGCATCGACCCGCGTTGCCGACGCGAAGATCACCTACACCGGCAAGGGAGAACTTGCGCGCGCCAGCCGGCAAGGCTGGCTGCAACGCTTTTTCTCCGCCGTCAGCCCCTTTTAACGGAGCATGTTCATGACCCGGTTTTCTCCCCTGCCCCATATGCTTCGTGGCCTCCTGTGCCTGATGCTGGGCACGCTTGTCGCGGCAAGTCCGGCACATGCCGATCGGATCAAGGATCTGGGCAATTTCCAAAGCCTGCGCACCAATCAGTTGACCGGTTACGGCATTGTCGTGGGCCTCGCGGGAACAGGTGACGACGGCCTGGATTACTCGACGCAGGGCGTCAAAGGCATGGTGTCGCGCTTTGGCCTGACCCTGCCCCCCGGTGTCAATCCGTCACTGAAAAATGCCGCCGCAGTCATGATCACTGCTGAATTGCCAGCCTTCGCCAAGCCTGGCCAACGTCTGGACATCACCGTGTCGGCGCTGGGCAAATCCAAGTCGCTGCGCGGCGGCACCCTGATCATGACGCCGTTGCGTGGTGCCGATGGACAGATTTACGCGATGGCGCAGGGCAACCTCGCAGTCGGCGGTCTGGGGGTCGAGGGCGCGGACGGTTCGAAAGTGTCGGTCAACATCCCTTCGGCCGGACGTATTCCGGGCGGGGCGACAGTAGAACAGGCAGTCGCCACAGGCTTTGCGGACAGCCCGTCGCTGACCTTCAACCTGGCCGAAGCGGACCTGACCACTGCGCTACGTGTGGCGGACGCCATCAACCTGACCTTTGGCGACAATCGCGCCCATGCGGAAGACGCCGTTTCGATCAGGATTGACGCGGAACCGGGTGCGGTAACGCGCATCATGATGATGGGCCTTATCGAAAATATCAACGTGATGCCTGCCGAAGCCCCTGCAAGGGTTATCGTCAATGCACGCACGGGGACGGTCGTCATCAACGGCGCCGTCAGGATCAATCCAGCCGCCGTCAGCCACGGCAAGTTGACCGTCCGGGTGGGTGAATCGCCCCGTGTCGTCCAGCCCCTGCCCTTTTCCAAAGGACAGACCGCTGTCGAACAATCAAGCACGCTTGATGTCACCGAAGAACGCAATCCGATGTTCCAGTTCAAGGGCGGCGCGTCCCTGTCGGATATCGTCAAGGCCGTGAATGCCATTGGCACCGCGCCTGCCGATCTGGTCGCCATATTGGAAGCGCTGAAACAGGCAGGCGCGATGAAAGCCGAACTGGTGGTGCTGTAATGAACATGAACCCTATCCTTTCCTCAGGGAAATCCGTCGCGCCCGCTGCAACGAGCGCGACGGATCATGAAGCCCTGACAAAAGCAGCCAAAGCCTTTGAAGCCGTCTTCATGCGCCAGATGATTTCATCCATGCGCTCGGCCAGCCTTGGCGAAGATTTGATGGGTTCCAACGCAACCGAGCAATTCCGGGACATGGCCGACGCGCGCGTAGCGGACACCATGGCGGAAGGTAGAGGCCTGGGCATCGCCACGATGCTGCTCAAACAATTTGAAGGCAGGATATGAGCGATCTTCTGTCCATCGGCGCGTCGGGCACCAAGGCCTATCGGGCGGCGCTGGCGGCCATTTCCGAAAATATCTCCAACGCCGATACCGCCAATTATGCGCGGCGATCGCTTCGGATGAGCGAGTCCGCGGTATCGACCAGCACATCGGCCCTCTATGTGCCGAGCGCCAATTTCGGCGGCGTGGAAATCGCTGGCGTCGTACGCGCCAGCGATCCCTATCTGGACGCCTCTGCCCGGCTGACGGGCAACCGGCTGGGCAGCGCTTCGATGCGGGCCAAATGGCTAACCGATGTCGAAACCGCGCTTAACGATACCAAAAATGGCGTCGGCCAGCTCATGA
>JAENVZ010000158.1 GCA_016650315.1 Alphaproteobacteria bacterium
CCAGCGCCCGACGCACGTCGTTTTCAATCCGGCACGCCGCCCATCCCGCTCACATATGCCGCAGAAGCCGGACTGGACGTTATCTGCGAGTACGGCATCGACGCCATAGGAATGCGCAACCGAGAATTGTCCGGGCTATGCCTCGACGAATTGCGCAACTTGGGCATAGCCGTTGCGACACCTCGGCACGATGATCAACGGGGTTCCCTAGTTGCAATTCGCTCCAGCGATGCGCCAGATCTGGTCGCCCGGCTGGCTCAGCAAAATGTCGTCGTGACGTCCCGCGACGGGAATATTCGCGCCGGATTCCATTTCTACAACGACGAAGTGGACGTCGCGCGGTTTCTTGCTGCGCTTGAGACGCACCGGAGCCTCCTGTTGCCCGCCTGACACCTTATTTGAGGATTGAAAGATGAAGCACATTCCCTTGTCTATCGGCACTGCCTTGATTGGCGTGACCATCGCCGTAGCAGCCGCCCAGGCTGGAGATCTCGCCAGGAAGACTGCCCCCCGTGATGATCTTTGGGCCGTCTATGACTCCAGCCTCGCCAACGCGAAATATATAGATCTCACACACGCCTTCAGCCCGGACACCCCGATTGGACCAGATTTCGCTCCGTTGCGGTTCATGACGGCCCGGGGGTCGGCACCAGCAGGGCAAACCGGGACTTCGCTCGACTACGCCACGGTCGGTGCTGCAATCACTGCCTACGAGTTGTCGACAGACCAGATCGGCACTCAGCTTGATCCACCAGCGCATGGTAATCCCCAAGGTGCGACGATCAGCGACTTTCCGCCAACGGTGGCCGTGCGTCCTCTCGTTGTGATCGACATGTCAGCCAAAACGAAAGCCAACCCCGCGACCGTAGCGGAGATGGCCGACGTGCGAGCATGGGAGGCACGCAATGGACCGATTCCGGCTGGCTCCGTAGTCATGTTCAGGACCGATTGGTCAAAGCGTTGGCCGGATGCTGCAGCGTTCAACGCCAAACCTTTTCCGGGAGTCTCACTCGAGGCCCTAAAATATCTTCACCTCCAACGTCACATCCTGTTTCACGGGCACGAACCTTACAACGCGGACATGAGTCCCACCTACGCAACGGAAAAGTGGCTGTTCGAGAATAATTTCACCCAGGCGGAGGGCGTCGCGAACCTGGACAAGGTGCCCGAGCGGGGTGCGCTTGTTGCTATTGGTTTTGCCAAGCCAGAGGGAGGAACTGGAGGCTTTGCCCGATTTGTCGCCATCGTGCCTTCCGGTTGGCGATATGGCACCACGATCAGCGAAGAGCCCGGCGCCCCACTAGTGGGTCACAAGAACCCGTTGATGCGAGATCGCGCAGGTGTTCTGCGTGAGCCAGCGACGCCCGCGGACAAGTAGATCTGCACGCGCACAGGCGCGTCGATGTCCCCTCAAGCCTGACAGCGGAATTGCTGATCGACCAAGAGTATGAATAGTATGGAGCGAGCCAGTGTCGGACGCATACTATACCGTAGTGCCGGACGTTCGTCATCTGATCGCCTTCGAGCTGGAGCAGTCATACCTTATTGGAGGCAGCCCGCGGCGCTCGTTCAAGGACGCGAAGATCCAGCGCGTCGAGAACATGGCTGGCGACATAGCTGTTGGGGTGGCGGTTCTCGCGGTGGCGAAAAAGGACGATATTCTCCGACAGCGGGCGCAGAGGTGATCGGAAGGACGGGAAGCAATATTTTCCCGTCCCGATTAGCTCCCAGAGCTGCTCGAAAAGATCAAGGACCTGGGTGGACAACGGCACCCGGTGCGGGCGGCGCATCTTCATCTTATCGGCTGAAATCTCCCGTTTTTTGACATCCTCGGATGTCCCCGGAAGAACAACTGGTGCCAGAAGAGAACCTGGTTATCCCGAGTAACAAATTAATATAAAATCTGATACCTAGATTGCAATCTTGGATATGGCTCGTTTTGTGCCTCGTACAGACTATCATATAGCGGTTCGAAGCACGGTTCAAGCGAAGAATGAAGCATTTTTGACTGCAAATGCGATTTTCTTTATTTCATTTCGTTCCAATTTTGTCGTCCTATACTGTGATCTGAGCTGGACCGCCAACGGCGCAGAACGCCAGACGAGCTACGGAATGTTTCAGACTGCTCCCGTCTAGCCTAAAATGCCAGGGCTTCGTTGGCGAGATTTGGATGACGGAATCGGGAGGCAGACGGGCAACTGTCGGAACTTTCGAATAATTCATTTGTTGCGTTTATTGCGAATAGACGTTAGACAGATGGGCCTGCCACGGAGAGCCAATCATGACGATACCAGCCTTCGCCTAGGAGCTCGGCGGTCGACTGCCGTCCGCACTGGAACGGACGGCGGCCAATCAGTTGCGCCGGATTTTGGCGTCGCATGCTTCCGGAGAGACCACGCTTCGGATCATCGACGACGAAACCAAAAAGCCGTCCGAGATTACGCTTACCCCCGGCCTGTCGAAGCTCCTGACTGAACTGCTGCGCCACATCGGCAGCGGCGATGCGGTGACGCTTGTCCCGGTCAGCCAGATGCTTTCGACCCAGCAGGCTGCGGATATCCTGAACGTCTCGCGGCCATTTCTGATTTCTCTGCTCGACAAGGGCGAGATCGATCATGAATTGGTTGGACGCCATCGCCGGATCAAGGCGGAAACGCTCTTCGCCTACAAGCGGGGGCGCAATGCCAAGCGCAGCAAAGCCCTGGATGATCTCGCCGCGCTCGACGGGGAGTCACTCTGAGCCTTGTTTGCCAACCGCTACACCGCGTTCATTGATGCCTGCACGCTGGCAAGCGCGCTGCGGCGCAACCTCTTGCTGACGCTTGCGGAGGCGGAGTTTTTCCGCGTGCGCTGGTCCGCGCAGGTGCTCGATGAAACCGAACGCGCAATAGAGACCATTCTCACTGGCAAAGACTACGATTCTGCTGACGCCAGGGACCGGGCTGAACGCGCCCGGCGCGCCATGGAGACCGCCTTTGAGGAAGCTCTTGTCGATGATTATGAGGATCTGACTTGCGCCTGCGACGGCATGCCGGATCACAAGGATATTCACGTTCTGGCAGCAGCGTTGAAGACGCAGGCAGCGACAATCGTTACTGAGAATCTGAAGAACTTTCCCGAGAAAGTGCTGGCACCGCTCAACATCGAGGCGCGATCGGCCGATGCCTTCATTGCCGATACGATAGCGCTCGACACGGGACGCGCTGTCGCAGCCATCCGGACAATGCGGATTCGCCTGAAACGGCCCGAGAAGACAGCAGAACTCTTGTTGCTGGATATGGAGGCTGCCGGGCTGACCGAAACGGTGGATGTCCTGCGTCCGCACGTCGGATCGCTTTGAGGGGCCAATGGCAGTCATGTTCACCGCAATCGCCTATTTCGCGACCGTCTTCGCATTCGCTTTTGCAATGGGCGTTGCCCGAACTCTTGTCATTGAGCCGCTCATTGGCGCTACGGCTGCAGTACTGCTGGAAGTGCCGATCCTGCTGGCGGCGAGCTGGGTCATCGCGCGCCGATTGTTGCGTGATCGGGACCTGGCTCTGCCCCAACGCATCGCGGTCGGAACCATCGCTTTCGTGCTTACCATGGCAAGCGAGGTGGTGCTCTCCGCGCTGATGCGGGGGCAAAGCGCACGCGAATGGGCGGCGGCCATCGCCACACCGATTGGGCTCGTCGGCCTGGCCGGTCAGCTTGGCTTCGCGGCAATTCCGGCCCTGATCGGAAAGAGTTCCAGATCGTGATTTATCCAGCGAAGGCGGAGCCTTCGGTCGCTCCAAAGCTCTTGTTCCAAAGTCTGGCGATTCCGCACCCGAGCGGAGCGGCTCGGCAAGACGAGTCGCGCAAATTTGGGCAGGCGTTGCGCAAAAACGCACAATCAATGCACTGTGATTTACATTTGGCGCATCCATTGGCCTCGCCGCCAAACTATTTTCACGTCCGTTAGTGTCCTCATGTGTTCCCAGACGTTCCCATAACGTGCCGGTCTCCGTGCGGGACACAGTAAGTACCTATTTTGTTCTTACCTACAGAACGAATCGAACTTAGGAATCGGAGCGTCACAGGGACTGGGGAGGCCCTGTAACGAGGAAGTAAGCCCTCCCGGCCCTAACACGCGGGAGCGGCGCGCTGCGCAAGGCCTCGTGACCGGACAAACCGGTTCCTGTGACACCCCTCCCTCCCAAGGACCGTGTCATGAATACCCCCGAATTGCTGACCTGCCAGGAGGTGCTGCACCTCACTGGCATACGGAGCCGCACGACCATCTGGCGGCGCATCCAGACGGGCAAGTTTCCCTCGCCCGTTGACCTTGGCGCTGGCCGTATCCGCTGGCGCACATCAGACATTTCCGAATGGATCAGCGGCCTGCCGCTGCGCCGCTATTGACCCGCAATTGGCGGGCAGTGGCCCACAGAAAATGCCTCCCGATGTCCTGTATGCTGAGGAACCTTGGCGGGGCCCCGAGAATAATGTCCTGCTGGTAGGCATACCGTGCCAATGCCGCCGTTATGGATCGAGTTCTGACCATTCGCCGACGGACGAATATTGATTGCCTTTCGCCCCTGTTTCATAACGCAACGACCGTTCAGAGGAGCGGAATATGTCCTATACCGTGTTTGAGTACCTTTATCGCGATGCGTCCAACTACAAGGCTTGGGGAAGTCTGGCTGACCGGCGTTATCAACGACAATGAACGCTCGACCATTATGCGGAGTTTCGACTCTGGAGAGTTTTTCGTCGCCGAGCAAGTTGGCATCCCGCCACTGTATCGTGAACTTTTCGAATATTCCGGCGGTCGAACGGAAGATGATCACGCGTGGCACGCATTCGAGGGGCTACGCTCTGAACAGAACTTGCCCGACGACGCCAAAGTATGGGGCACCGTTTCAAAGCTCGCTGCCACATTTGCGGCGGCGCAACGCAATTGGAAACCCGAGCTATCACCGAACTTTGTCGAGTGGTGATCGGTGATCAGCATTCAGGCCTAGCGCAATTAGGCTGGCGGACCATCGACGAAGTAGTATCGATTGTGCCAGTCAAGAAATGACGGGTCCGGGTCGAATCTTCGTGCGGCACGAACTGCCGCGTTTTCAAACTGCGAGAAAAAACTCGCCGTTTCTGCGCTCTTTGATTGAATTAACTGGCGAGCCATGCGGACGCGACCGCCGGTCGTGATCGTCATCAGACCGCAATCAAAGGCTTTGTCCATGGTGGCGGAAAGGAGCACGCCATTGGCCGGGTTATGGCGGTTCGCCACATCTTCCTTCCAAGGCCTGATGTGGCTGGCGATCAACAGACGCGAGTCCGCAATGCCTGTCACGCAGCAGACTTCATCGTAGTTTGCGAGCACCGCACGACGGAAAAACCTCTGCCCCACGCGCTGAGCAACGATACTGTGTGTCACAGATTCGCCTGTATAGGGTTCAAATCGGAAATCGCTTCGCTTGTCTTTCAGCCTCTCCGCTGAGACACCGCCTTCTGCTTCCCCAACGCATGCCTGCCAAAGCTCGCCTGCGCGCGCCACAAGCCCATTCCAGTCCTCGCCGAACTGGGCGTAAATGGCCTAGTCGAGCTTCGACGCTCCATCAAGTCCCTTGCGGCCACTGCCGATGATTTTGGGATCAAGGCTGGCAAAATTCGCCAGCTTCATTGCTACTGATCCGTCTTTGCGACCAAGTGCTTCGGCCAGCTGCTTAACCTCGGGTGTTCGCTGATCGAGTTTACCGAACGGCAGTTGGAAATAGAGATAGAGCGCGAGGATTGTTTCCTCTTCGGTCCACAGCTTCCTGTCGCGTCTATCAGCCATTGCACAATGGCTACTCTGACGCTGCGCAATTGGGCAAGGCAAATAAACGCAGATGCATGTGTCAACGGGCTCTTCCCGCTGCTGGTCGCCAAGGAGCGGGATGGCCCCAATGCTGACGAGATCAGTGATGGCTAGTTCCGCACCGACTGGCCGCGGGTCACCTTATGGCCCGAATAGGCATCGATTGCCCTCAGCAGCTCGCCCACATCCTTGGGTTCGAGCAACGCCGCATGGTGCGTCGTTCTCGGCACGACAAGCGCGCCACGCAGCATCGCAGTCGGGTCGGCTTCACCGCGACCGGTTGCAACCGCGTAGCGAAACACCCCACTGGCAAAGGAACGGCAACGGCGCGCGGTTTCAAACTTGCCGTGCGCTTCGAGGCGCTTGAGTGCAGCGAGTACATCGACGGGTTTGAGCAAGGTGATTGGCTGGTCGGCAATCGGCTTCAGTTGCTCCAGCAGCCAATGGGCCTTGCTGATCGTGGTTTCAGCGCGCCGGTCCCCGACCATCTTTTCGAGGTATTCCTTAGCCATGTCGCCAAAGGTGTTGGCTGCCTGGTAGACCGCAATCAGCTTTTCACGTTTGCGATTGGCCAGGGGATCGACCCTGTTGTCCAGGTTCTCTCTCGCCTCACGCCGCCTGCGCCGCGCCTCGGCCAGGCCGACTTCGGGATAGCGGCGAAGCGCAATCCTCTTGTTCTTGCCCATGTAGAGGTACTTGTAGCGCCATAGCTTCGATCCGTTCGGGCTGACTTCGAGGTAGAGGCCCTTCTCGTCGGTGATCTTGTAGAGTTTGTCCGCCGGTTTGAGGGAGCGGATTTGCACGTCTGATAATGCCATGAGCGATTCTCCTGCTTCGGTTGGAACACTGTTCCGCAGGGATCATCTGGCAGGTCGCTTTCAGCGTCGCCCATCGGCACGGGCCATGATTGCAAATGCGGGCCATTTGGACCCGATCTCATGGCCCGTTTCGCGGGGAACTGGACGAAACCAGCTTGAACTCCACGGAACAGAACCAAAGACAGAATGGCAGATTTCTGCCGTTTTGTCGATGGTTTCGGTGTGCTCTCGGGAGAACAAATGGTGCCCAGAAGAGGACTCGAACCTCCACGCCCTTGCGAGCGCCAGCACCTGAAGCTGGTGCGTCTACCAATTCCGCCATCTGGGCACGGGGTAGGTCGCGGCGATTAGCGGGGGGGAGCACCTCTTGTCAATCAGCGTTTGTCCGAAATTTTGATAATGTTCGCGGCAAAGCGGTTGTCAAAATCATAGCTCTTGATGCAAGGGAAGTCTTCGACCCAATCGGGCAATTGCTGAGGAGCGCGTGGCGGACATGCAGGACAAGCTGGTAACGATCTTTGGTGGCGGTGGCTTTCTGGGCCGCTATGTAGCACAGGAACTGCTGGCGCGGGGTGCGCGCGTACGCGTGGCGGAACGCGATCCAAGTAATGCCCTGCATATCAAACCGCTTGGCGGCCTGGGCCAGACACAGTTTATTGCCGCGGATATTACCCGTCCCGCATCGGTATCCCGCGCGGTTCAAGGTTCAGACGCCGTCATCAATCTGGTCGGCATATTGAAGGGCGACTTTCACACAATCCACGTTGAAGGCGCCGCCAATATTGCGAAAGCCGCCGCCGATGCAGGCGTAGCGGCACTCGTCCATATTTCCGCCATCGGCGCGGACACCAAGAGCCCGTCCGCCTATGGGCGCAGCAAGGGCGAAGGCGAAGCGGCGGTCAAGGCTGCCTTTCCCGCTGCGACAATTATCCGCCCGTCGATTATCTTTGGCCCTGAAGACCAGTTCATCAACCGCTTCGCCAAGATGATTCGGATGTCGCCGCTGGTGCCTGTTATTGGCGCGAACACAAAGTTCCAGCCGGTTTATGCCACCGACGCGGGCAAGGCGATTGCCCTCGCCGCCATGGAACCGGGCAAATATGGCGGCAAGACCTATGAACTTGGCGGGCCGCAGGTCATGACCATGGCGGAGATCAATGGCTGGGTCGCCAAGGCGACGGGACGCGATCCCGGCTTCCTGAGCATTCCGGGCAGTGTGGCCGGCCTGATCGCCAGCCTGACAGGCTGGTTACCGTGCGCGCCAATCACCACGGACCAGTGGAAGATGTTGCAAAGCGACAATGTCGTTTCGTCCGGCACCATGGGCCTTGGCGCCTTTGGCATCGACGCCACGCCACTTTCCGCCGTCGCTCCTGCCTGGCTGGTCCAGTACCGCAAGCATGGCCGTTTCGGTTCGCGGGTTTCGGTCTGACACCCATTCCGTTCGTGTCGAACGATGGCTGAATCAACGAATTCAAGGATATTTGAATGGGTTCCGACATGCTGACGGTCATACTGCTGGGTATTGTTGAAGGATTGACCGAGTTTATTCCGGTATCCTCGACCGGGCATCTGGTACTTGCCGGCGAATTGCTGGGATTTAAGAGTCAGACATCCGGCACGTTCGAAATCGTCATCCAACTGGGTGCGATTTTGGCTGTAGTGGCGCTTTACTGGAAACGGTTCTGGCAGGTCCTGATCGGCCTTGGCGGGGCCAATCCCGCAGCCATCGCCTTCACCCGCAACATTGCGCTTGGTTTCCTGCCGTCCGCTGTCATCGGCCTCATCATCTACAAGGCGGTGAAGGCGATGCTGGAAAACCCCATCATTGTCGCTGTCGCTCTGATCCTGGGCGGAATCGCGATCCTCATCATCGAACGCATGGTGAAGGAACCCCGCATATTCATGGTCGAAGGCATGGGGTGGAAAACCGCACTGGGCGTTGGCATGGTTCAGTGCCTGTCGATGATTCCCGGCGTCAGCCGGTCAGGCGCGACCATCATGGGCGCGTTGAGCATGGGCGTGGAGCGCAAGACGGCGGCAGAATTCAGTTTTTTCCTTGCCGTGCCAACGATGTTGGCGGCATCGGGTTATGATGTGCTGAAAAGCGGAGGATCTTTGGGGGCGGACGACTGGACTGCCATTGCCATCGGCTTTGTCGTGTCCTTTGTCGTGGCGCTGATTGTCATTAAATGGTTCATCGGCGTTGTCAGCAAATACGGCTTTGCGCCTTTCGCCTGGTACCGAATCGTGGCGGGTAGCGTTGCCCTGGTTTGGCTATTGCTCAAATAGTTCCGAACCGGACCTTTTGTGTCTGACAATATGACTGATTTGTTCAGAATGGCGTGTGACTCTGCTACAATAAGGTCAGTTTTATTGACCTAATACTCAATTTCTCCGTGACTCCTGCGCCTTTTCGCGTTATAGGCGCGCGCAATCAACGGAGTAAGACGCGATAATGGCCAACGATCCCATGTTGAAATTTGTCGGAACCGGGCAGGCTTATCCCGAAAAGCGCGCAGCTGGTGACCGCGCTGCCGATTTCAACGAAATCACGCGCAGCTATGCGCTGGAAAAGGCTGAAGAACAGTCTGCGCGCTGTTCGCAATGCGGCGTGCCGTATTGCTCGACTCATTGCCCGCTGCACAATCATATTCCCGACTGGCTGCGTCTGACCGCCGAGGGGCGGTTGCGTGAAGCGTATGAGCTTTCCAACGCGACCTCCACCATGCCCGAAATTTGCGGCCGCATCTGCCCGCAGGACCGGCTGTGCGAGGGCAATTGCGTTATTGAATTTTCCGGCCACGGTGCAGTCACTATCGGCGCGGTCGAAAAATACATCACGGACACGGCCTGGAATGAAGGCTGGGTTGAAGCGTTGGTTCCCGGCCCTGACCGCGGTCAATCGGTCGGTGTTATCGGCGCAGGTCCCGCTGGCCTCGCCACGGCGGAATATCTGCGCAAGGCCGGTTACGAGGTGCATGTCTATGACCGGCATGACCGGATGGGGGGACTGCTGACGTACGGCATTCCGGGCTTCAAGCTGGAAAAGCACATTGTCATGCGCCGCGTCGATCGGCTTGCGGAAGGCGGCATCGTCTTTCACGAAAATTTCGAAATTGGCCGCGATGCCACGATGGATGAATTGCGCGAACGCCATGATGCGATCCTGGTTGCAACGGGCGTCTACAAATCCCGCGACATCAAGGCGCCCGGCGTCGGCACGGGCGGCGTGGTGAAGGCTATCGATTATCTGACCGCGTCAAACCGGGTCGGCTTTGGCGACGCGGTGCCCCAGTTCGAGGACGGCAGCCTGAACGCGACAGGCAAGAATGTCGTCGTCGTCGGCGGCGGCGACACCGCGATGGATTGTGTTCGCACCGCCGTCCGCCAGGGCGCGAAGTCGGTGAAATGCCTTTATCGCCGCGACCGGGAGAATATGCCGGGATCGCAGCGCGAAGTGTCAAACGCAGAAGAAGAAGGTGTTGAGTTCGTATGGCTCTCCGCTCCCATCGCTTTTGAAGGCACGAAACATGTCACCGGCGTCAAGGCGACAAAAATGCGCCTGGGTGCTGCTGATGCCAGCGGTCGCCGCGCACCCGAAGCCGACCCCGGCACCGAATTCACGCTGGAGGCCGACCTTGTCATCAAGGCGCTGGGCTTTGACGCTGAAGAACTGCCCAAACTCTTTGGCTGCGACGACCTCGCCGTTACCCGTTGGGGCACACTACGCGTCGATCACCGCACGATGATGACATCATTGGACGGCGTATTTGCAGCAGGCGACATCGTGCGCGGCGCTTCGCTGGTGGTCTGGGCCATCCGCGATGGGCGCGATGTGACCGAGCATATGCACAAATATCTGAAGGCAAAGGCGCGGGTAAAACGAGAAGAGCGGGTGGCCGCCTGACCACCTGCTCCGTTCGTCCCGAGCGCAGTCGAGGGACGAAAAACGCCAAGCCAACGTGTCCTGTTTCACTCGACACGAACGGCAATTGAAGTTTTTTGAAGACCAGAAGGGTCCGATTATGACCAACGAAACCGAACGTCTCCGTATTGCCCGCGAAGGCATGTACCGCCCGGAATTCGAGGGCGACGCCTGCGGTGTCGGCCTTGTCGCCGCGACGGACGGCAAGCCCAGCCGCCGCGTTGTCGCTTCGGCCATCGACGCGCTCAAGGCCGTCTGGCACCGTGGCGCGGTGGATGCCGACGGCAAGACCGGCGACGGCGCGGGCCTTCATGTCGACCTTCCCGTTCGCTTCTTTGACGATGCCATCGCCGACAGCGGTCACAAGCCCATGCCCAACCGACTGGCCGTCGGCATGGTCTTCCTGCCCCGTACGGATTTGAGCGCGCAGGAAACCTGCCGCACCATCGTTGAATCCGAGATCATCGACGCGGGCTACACCATCTATGGCTGGCGGCAGGTGCCCGTCGATGTGTCTGTCATCGGTGAAAAGGCGCAGCGCACCCGCCCGGAAATCGAGCAAATCATGATCGCCGGCCCCATGCCGGAGGAGCAGGATCAGGCCGAGTTCGAAAAAGAACTCTACCTCATCCGCCGCCGGATCGAGAAGAAGGTGATCGCCGCACAGGTGGCCGATTTCTACATCTGTTCGCTCTCCTGCCGCTCGATCATCTACAAGGGTCTGTTCCTTGCGGAGTCCCTGTCGGTCTTTTACCCGGACCTTCAGGACGAACGGTTCGAAAGCCGCGTTGCAATCTTTCACCAGCGCTATTCGACCAACACCTTCCCACAATGGTGGCTGGCCCAACCCTTCCGCACGCTCGCGCATAATGGCGAGATCAATACCATCCGGGGCAACAAGAACTGGATGCGGAGCCATGAGATCAAGATGGCCAGCCTCGCCTTTGGCGACAATAGCGAGGATATCAAGCCGGTGATCCCGGCGGGCGCGTCGGACACTGCCGCGCTCGACGCTGTGTTCGAAACGCTCTGCCGCGCCGGGCGCGATGCACCAACGGCAAAGCTGATGCTGGTTCCCGAAGCCTGGCAGGGCAATAGCGACCTGCCGAAAAGCCACGCATCCATGTACCAGTATCTTGCTTCCGTCATGGAGCCATGGGACGGCCCCGCAGCGCTCGCCATGACCGATGGCCGCTGGGTCGTCGCGGGCATGGATCGCAATGCACTGCGTCCGTTGCGCTACACGCAGACCGCCGACAACCTGCTGATCGTGGGTTCAGAGGCCGGCATGGTCGTCGTCCCCGAAAGCACCGTCATCCGCAAGGGCCGCCTTGGCCCCGGAGAGATGATCGCCGTCGACCTTTCCGAAGGCGACGTTTATTCCGACCGGGAGATCAAGGACCGTATCGCGGGCGAGCGACCCTATGCGAACATGGTCGGCAACTTCAAGAAAATGGCCGATCTACCTGCTGCCTCCAAGGACGCCACCCCGCGCTGGGACAAGGCGGAGCTGACCCGTCGGCAGGTCGCTGCCAATATGACGATGGAAGATATGGAGCTGATCCTTGCTCCCATGGTCGAGGATGCGAAGGAAGCCATCGGCTCCATGGGCGACGATGCGCCGCTCGCGGTGATTTCGGAAAAGCCCCGCACCATCAGCCATTTCTTCCGTCAGAATTTCAGCCAGGTGACCAACCCGCCGATCGACAGCTTGCGCGAACGGCATGTGATGAGCCTTAACACGCGCTTTGCCAATCTTGCCAACATCCTGGAGGATCGCAGCAAGAATGAGGGCGTGCTGGTGCTGGAAAGCCCCGTCCTGACCTGCGCCGACTGGCTGCGGCTGAAGGCCTATTTTGGCGACGCGGTGGCCGAGATCGATTGTACTTACCTTGCCGAAGGCGGACCAGAACAGCTACGCGCCGCGATCACCCGTATCCGGGAAGAAGCGGAAAAGGCGGTACGCGAAGGTCATACCGAGATATTCCTCAGCGACGAGAATGTGAGCGAGGACCGCGTCGGCATGGCAATGATCCTTGCCGCCGCCGCCGTGCACACGCATCTGGTCCGCAAAGGGCTGCGCAGCTACGCCTCGATCAATGTGCGTTCGGCCGAATGCCTCGACACCCATTATTATGCGGTACTGATCGGTGTCGGCGCCACGACGGTGAACGCCTATCTGGCCGAAGCCTGCATCGCGGATCGCCATGCGCGCGGCCTGTTCGGCGACATGGACTTTGCGACCTGCCTTGAACGGCACCGCACGGCGGTCAATGAGGGCCTGCTCAAGATCATGTCTAAAATGGGCATCGCCGTCATTTCCAGCTATCGCGGCGGCTACAATTTTGAAGCGGTGGGTCTTTCCCGCGCCCTCGTCAACGATCTCTTCCCCGGTATGCCGTCAAAAATTTCGGGCGAAGGCTATGCCTCGCTGCACGTCAACGGCAAGATGCGCCATGACGCGGCCTATGACAGCGCTGTCGTCAACTTGCCCATTGGCGGCTTTTATCGCCAGCGCAGCGGTGGCGAAACACATGCCTATTCGGCGCAGCTCATGC
>JAENVZ010000159.1 GCA_016650315.1 Alphaproteobacteria bacterium
CTCCAATGGCGTCGAGTGACTCTTCCTTGGCCGAATCGAGAAAGCCGCAGGTGTTGACCAGAACGACGTCGGCATCCTCATAGCTGGCTGACAGATCATAGCCGTCAGAGCGCAATTTCGTCAGGATACGCTCGCTATCGACCAGCGCCTTGGGACAGCCCAAGGATACCATGCCTATCTTTGGCGCAGAGGGGAGGGTGGTGACCATGCGCGCGAAGTAGGCGTGAATGCGGGTAATGTCACCCCTTTTGCATCGTCATTCCGGGGTGTGGCCCGGAATGACGATGAAAGGACTGGTTTATTCTTCCGGTTCAGTCGGTGTTTCGACGGTCAGGCCAGCATTGGTGTCGGCATTTGCCGTCGCTTTGACATTGGCCTTGTCCGCACTGCGCTTCGCGCGGGCCTCTTCACGTTTCGTAAGACCTTCATGCACTGATGTGTCCGTCTCAGTGCTGGCTGCAAAGCCCGCATTGGCGTTGGCTTCGGTCTGTGCACGTGGGGTGGCATGTTCGTCGGCCCGGCGAACATCGCGAGACAGGTCGCGTTGATTAATGCCAGTGTCGCTGGAGCCGTGCATTGTGCCGCCGGTCCCCATTCCGTGATCCATGGACATGCCGCCCATACCGCCACTCATTCCACTGCCCATGCTACCACCACTGCGCCCCTGTGCCAGGACGGGCGATACTGTAAGTGCAAGCAGTGCGGTCACTGAAATATAATGAGAAATTCGCATTTCTTTATCCTCTCTTTTTCACTCAGCGGCAAGGTGTCCCCATGCGATGAACGGCATGTTAATTGGTCAGATAGACGCGATAGACACCAGTATAGTTGCGATGAACGACACAATATTATCTGGTTGTCCCGGCAGGGCGTTGTGGCACTGTCCAACGGATTTCCGGCATTTTATCTATTGCACCTGATTACCAGTCGCCGCTTCGACACTATCGACAATGATATCGCCTGGTTGGCACTTTTTTGCAAAAATGCGCGGGTAGGCATCATGGAACCATCATCCGTATAGATGCGTAATTACCATGGAGCGACCACGGCCTAAACTGATGGCATAGGAAATTTGGCAAAAGGTGAGGGAGACGCGCGATGAAATCTGTCCTGCTGCACATCAACGACGACAACGGTCAGGAATCGCGGTTGCAGGCGGCGCTCGATCTGGTGCGGGCGCAAAAAGGGCATCTGACCTGCCTTCAGGTGACCCCCGTTCAGCAATATGTGGCTATGGACCCGTTTGGCGGTTCCTTTGTGCTGCCTGCCAATCTTCAGGAATTGCGGGCGGAGGAAGCGCGGGAGCGTTCGGCCCTGGAGGAACGATTGGCCAAGGAGGATGTGACCTGGGACTGGCAGCATTATAATGGCGATCTGGTCCAGACATTGCTTAGCGTATCGCGCCTTGCCGACGTGACCGTTCTGACCCGGACGATGGCGGCGCCCAAGGACGTTGGCGCACCGTTGCCCATTGCGGCGGATGTAGCCGTCCATGCGCATGGCGCCGTATTGGCGGTGCCATCTGATCTCAAATCCTTCGATTGTTGCGGACGCGCAGTGGTGGCATGGAACGGTTCCTATGAGGCGGCCCATGCGTTGCGTTCGGCGGTTGCGCTGCTTGCCAAGGCGCAGGAGGTAAACATCGTCACGATCGATGAGGATGCCAGCGGCTTTCCGGCAACTGATGCATCGGAATATCTGTCTCGGCATGGAATCGCGTCGGACCTGCATGAATGGCCACGCAAGGGCCGCGCCGTTGAAGAAACGCTGATGCACGCAATCGACGAACTGAGGGGTTCCTATCTGGTGATGGGCGCTTATGGGCATAGCCGTTTGCGTGAAACGCTGTTTGGCGGTGTCACCAAACACCTGATGGCCGAATGCCGTGTGCCATTGCTGTTAGCCCATTGATTGCCCCATTGATTGCGTTGCGAACGGGCGCACTATAGATAAGCTGAATGGACAAAACGAACGTATCGCTGCCGGAATTCAACTCGGGGCTGGAAGAAGCCGTTTTGCACTCCATCCTTTCGACTGTTCCAGACGCGATGATCGTGATCGATGCATCCGGGCGCATTCTGTCGTTCAGTTCAGCCGCCGAACGTATGTTCCAATATGCCGAGGCGGAGGTTCTGGGTGAAGACATCAGCATGTTGATGCCATCCCCGGACCGGGAGCGCCATGGCAGTTATATCAGCCACTATCTCGATACCGGCGAGCGCAAGGTGATCGGTATTGGCCGGTTGACCAATGCGCGTCGGCGTGACGGGTCAATCTTTCCCATCGACCTGTCGGTTGGGGAGGCTTACGGCGCGGAGAAACGGGTGTTCACCGGCTTTATCAGGGACCTGACAGAAACGCGCAAGCGGGAACGACGGTTGCAGGATTTGCAGCATGAACTGGCGCATATGTCACGTATCACGGCAATGGGGACGCTCGCCTCCGCGCTGGCGCACGAATTGAACCAGCCGTTGACCGCCATCGCCAATTATATGGAGGCGTCAGCGGATCTGGTCGATTCCACCGATCCGCAGGATCGCGACATGCTGCGCGAGGCGATCAGCGAGGCGGCGGGCCAGGCGCTGCGCGCGGGCGAGATCATCCGTTCGCTGCGCGAGTTCATCCAGCGCGGCGAAACGGATCGCCAGAGCGAAAGCCTGCGTATCCTTCTCAATGAAGGGGCGGCGCTCGCCTTTGCAGGGATCGATAGCAGCGGCATTGATTTCGATCTGACGGTTCCACCCGACGCGGACCATGTACTGACCAGCCGCGTGCAATTGCAGCAGGTCATCATCAATCTGGTGCGCAACGCGGTTGAGGCGATGCGGGAAAGCCAGGGTCGCAGGCTGCGCATCAGCAGCATGCGGGATGCAGACGGCAAAATCAGGATTTCAGTCGAAGACAACGGCCCGGGCCTTAGCCCCGACATAGAGGCGCGGCTCTTCACACCGTTCAATACGAGCAAGGCAAAGGGTATGGGCGTCGGCCTGTCCATATGTCAGACGATCGTGGAGGGGCAGGGCGGCCGCATATGGGCGAATCATTCCGCGCTGGGCGGCGCGGCGTTCCATTTCACGCTCGACCCATGTGAGGAGGCAGGCAATGACTGACAAGGTGCAGGTCCATGTGGTTGATGATGACGAGGCGATCCGCCGTTCGCTGTCGTTTCTGCTTCGGACCAGCGGCTATGCCGTGACATTGTTTGCATCAGGCGCAGAATTTCTGAAGGAAGCGGGACGGCTCGAACGGGGCTGCATCCTTCTGGATGTGCGCATGCCCGGTATTGACGGGCTGGAGGTGCAGCAGCGATTGCGACAGATGGGCGTCATGCTGCCGGTTATCATCATGACCGGCCATGGCGACATCGACATGGCGGTGCGCGCGATGAAGGCCGGTGCGACGGATTTTATCGAGAAGCCCTTTGAAAAGGCGTTGCTTCTCGATGCGCTGGAATCCGCGCGACAACGGCTGACAACCGATGTGTTGTCGGATCGCCGATGCGACGAAGCGCGGGCGCGGCTCAATATCCTGACATCGCGGGAGCGTGACGTGCTGAAAGGCATGGTCGATGGGCTGCCGAACAAGACCATCGCCTATGATCTGGGGATCAGCCCGCGGACGGTGGAAATCCACCGGGCCAATCTGATGCAGAAGCTGGAGGTGCAAAGTCTGTCCGAAGCATTGCGCATCGCGTTTACGGCGCGGTTGTTCGATGAACCCGATGGCGGGGACAGCGCCGTTGCGCAGGATGGCACTCAGGGCTGACCGCCAAAAGCTATTCACTGGCCAGCAAGGTTGACCGTGGCTATAAAGCCACATGATTTTGACCAAAGGGCGTATCGCCAGTCTTGTTCCCGCCATGGCATTCATGCTGGCGGGAATATCCCCCCTTGTTCCGCTGCACGCGCAACAGACTGCAGCACCCGCAGCGCAGGAAGTCCCGTGGTTATACAAGGGCAGCGACGTTCCGGTGGATGCCGCCTGGCTGTTCGGGACACTGGACAACGGCCTGCGCTATGCCATTCGCGATAATGGGGTGCCGCCGGGGCAGGTGTCGATTCGTGTGCGCGTCGATGCAGGTTCGCTGATGGAGGAAAATGGCGAACTCGGCTTTGCGCATTTCCTGGAGCATCTGACTTTTCGCGGTTCAAAATATGTGCCCGATGGCGAGGCCAAGCGGGTATGGCAGCGGCTGGGCGCGACCTTTGGCAGCGACAGCAATGCGCAAACGACGCCGACCGGTACGGTGTATCGCCTCGACCTGCCCGACGCGACCCAGGAGGGGCTGGACGAAAGCATGAAGATATTGGCGGGCATGATCGCCGAACCGACGATCAACGATGCCAGCGTCAATTCCGAGCGTGCTGTCATTCTGGCCGAACAGCGCGAAGCCTATGGCCCGCAGGTTCGGGTCGCCGATGCCACGCGCGCGCTGTTTTTCGCCGGACAAAGGCTTGCCACGCACAGCCCCATTGGCACGACGCAAACGCTTCAATCGGCAATAGCCAAGGACCTGCGCGCCTTTCATGATCGCTGGTACAGGCCTGAAAATGTCGTGATTTCC
>JAENVZ010000160.1 GCA_016650315.1 Alphaproteobacteria bacterium
CGATGATCCGTCCGACTTTCATGTGTCACCTGCCAATATCTGGAGCCGCTGCATCACTATAGCAGTGTTGGCGGAAATACGGACCCGCTTTAGCCGCGAAATGTCCCCCGCTTCCAGCGAAATCGCGGCGGGCGGCAAACCCAGCGTCTTTGCCAGCAGCTTGATAAGCGCTGCATTCGCCCTGCCCTTCTCGGGTATCGCGCGAACACTGGCGCAGAGCCACACGGCACCTTGCGAATCCTGCCAGATGCCGCCCACCGCCTCCTTGGCGGATCGGGGCGTCAGCCGTATCGACAAGCGCACATCCGCCCCGTCAAGACGCCAGGGCGCTGCCAAACTTTATGCCACAGCAAGATAGATTTGGGGCAGAATGACCTG
Organism: Alphaproteobacteria bacterium; assembly: GCA_016650315.1. Classification (GTDB taxonomy): domain Bacteria; phylum Pseudomonadota; class Alphaproteobacteria; order Sphingomonadales; family Sphingomonadaceae; genus Rhizorhapis. The sequence goes on from JAENVZ010000160.1 coordinate 379, forward strand.
CTGAAGAATATAAATCGCCAGAAGCACGACCAATGGCGAAAGATCGAGCGCACCCAGGTCGGGCATGATCTTTCGGATCGGTCGGTAGATCGGCGTGGTTATGCGATCGAGAGCGATCAGCACCTGCCGGACGAAATCATTATAGGTGTTGATGACGTTGAACGCGATCAGCCAGGACAGGATCGCCTGAATGATGATGATCCACCAAATGATATTGAGCAGGATATTGAGTATCTGAATTATGGCGATCAGCATCGCTTTCTCCGTCCGGTTACGACCATGTGTATTGCGTTAGTAACGCACTTTCAAGCACGCTCCCCGAAAATCCGTTCAAGCCTTTACCAATGTACCCGCGCCGCGCCGGGTGAAGACTTCCAGCAGCATGGCGTGGGGAACGCGCCCATCCAGAATGACTGCGGCATCCACCCCACCCTCGACTGCCTGCACACAGGTTTCCAGCTTGGGGATCATGCCGCCTGAAATCGTGCCATCCTTCCGAAGCGCGCCAATGTCGCTGGGGGAAAGATCGGTCAGCAGTTCGCCCTGCTTGTTCAGTACCCCTGGCACGTCGGTCAGCAGGAACAGGCGCGATGCGCCCATCGCCGCCGCGATAGCGCCCGCCATCGTGTCGGCGTTGATATTATAGGTGTGACCGTCCTCGCCAATGCCGATGGGCGCCACCACAGGAATCATGCCCGCCGCGCTGATCGTGTCGAGCAGGCTGCGATCGACATGGCTCGGTTCGCCGACAAAACCCAGATCGACGATGCGCTCGATATTGCTGTCGGGGTCCTTTTGCGTCCGGCGCACCTTGGTGGCCGTGACAAAGCCGCCATCCTTGCCAGAAATGCCGACGGCCCGCCCGCCCGCCTGGCCGATCCAGCTCACCAGTTCCTTGTTGATCGCGCCTGACAGTACCATTTCGGCAATCCGCGCGGTTTCCGCATCGGTCACGCGCAACCCATCGACGAATTGCGTTTCGACGCCCAATTGCTTCAGCATCGCACCGATTTGCGGCCCGCCGCCATGAACGACGACCGGATTGATGCCAACGGCTTTCAACAGCACCACATCCTCGGCAAAATCGCGCGCCAGTTCAGGGTCGCCCATGGCATGACCGCCATATTTGACGACAAAGGTCTTGCCCGCATAGCGCTGCATATAGGGCAGTGCCTCGGTCAGCGTCTCCGCCTTGGCCAGCAGGGCGGGATCAGGTGCGTGGTTCGTAGTCATTACGCTTCCCTATCGCGCCAGCGCACAATGGCAAGCGTCATATTGTCCCGTAGCGGGCCTTCAGCCCTGTGCAATCGCATCAATCTTGCCAGCCATATCCACGTCCCGCCGCGACAGGCCGTTTGCATCATGCGTGGTCAGCACGATGTCGACGCGGTTGTAGACATTGAACCATTCGGGGTGGTGATCCGCCTTTTCCGCGTGCAGGGCCACTTTCGTCATGAAACCGAAAGCCGCCACAAAATCGTCGAAACGGAAGCTGCGCTTTATGGCGTCGCGGTCGGGATCATGGGTCCAGCCTGACAGTTCCGCGAGCGCCGTCGTCCTTTCCGCATCGGTCAGCTTGGTTGCCATCTTCCTTCTCCTTCTGGACATTTGGGCTGGCGCGCCTATGGCTTGGCCATGACGCGGATGGGGGCAATGTGGGCATGACGGAGACGAGCGCAAGCCTTTCCTTTCATAGTGTCGCCTGCCTTCGCGGCGACCGGTTGCTGTTCGAGGGAATGGATTTCGCGCTTGCTGCGGGAGAGGCGGCGCTGGTTGCCGGACCCAATGGCACAGGCAAATCCAGTCTGATCCGCCTTGCCGCAGGCCTGCTCCATCCGGCGGCCGGACATATCGACCGTCAGGGGCGCATGGCGATGAGCGATGAAAATCTGGCTCTCGACATGGACAAGCCGCTTCGCCACGCACTGGATTTCTGGGCGCGGATTGACGGCAGTGGCGATGCCGCACTGGATGAGGCGCTTGC
>JAENVZ010000161.1 GCA_016650315.1 Alphaproteobacteria bacterium
ATACGCACGGCACTTGCTTCGCCCCCTGCACCGGGACGAGCGCCATATCGGCGACAACCGCCATATTCAATTTCACCGTCGCTCAGGACGTTTTGAAGCCGTCGTTCGACCGCGCCATTGTCGGACGTACCATTCCTCCTGATCCTCACCCTCCGAAACATACAATCTGACCTGACGTGACCTCCTAATGGTCGAGCTGCCTTTGGCACTCGACGATTGAAGACCGTCACGCAGCGAGCGGCGGGCCGCCTTGCGCAGCCCTGATGCTCATCATCTTTCACCGCGCGCGTAAGTTGGATTGCCAATGTCATGGCAAGCCGTCGCGCCGGACAATGAAATCAACGTCACGCGACAAAAGGCTGCCGACGAACTTGTTCTACTTCTTGGCAACCGGCCGCTGACATCGAGACCAAGCCCCGACGATCCCGTCGATTCAGAATAGGTGAAGAGACCATGAGCTCCGACTTTGTGGTGAGTTCCATCGCAGCCGCCGCCGATAAGCGGCAATCCAAGCGGTTCATACTTTTTGTGCCGATTGCAGTTTTTGTCGCGATCGCAATCGCGTTGGCGTGGGGCCTCACGCGCGATCCCAGACTATTGCCCCCGACGCTGATTGAAAAACCCGTTCCGCAATTCAGTCTTCCGCCGGTGAAGGGCCGCACCCTCGGTCTGTCGACAGGTGATCTGCGTGGCGAAGTATCGATCGTCAATGTGTTTGCGTCCTGGTGCGTCGAATGCCGGCTGGAGCATCCGCTGATCATGCAGATGAAAGCGGAAGGCGTCGTGACCATTCACGGTCTCAATTACAAGGATCGTCCCGATGACGCCGCACGATGGCTCAATACGCTTGGCGATCCCTACACGCGTACCGGCGCCGACATCAACGGGCGCGCGGGGATCGAGTGGGGCGTCTACGGCGTGCCGGAAACCTTCGTAATCAGCAAGGACGGGCGCATTGCCTACAAACACATCGGGCCGCTCTCGGCCGAGGTTCTGCAGAAGAAGATCATCCCCTTGATCCGGAACCTGCAGGAAATGCCGTCACCGCAATATGGGTCGGGCGCCGCGGCGTCCCCGCTCCAAGTGAACCAGTAGAAAGGGCACAGACATGACGAACGTACCGTCGACAGATACCTCTGATAGATCGCTTACGCGCGATATTTTGGACGCTGGCCGTTATTACCTCGGCGGTCGGACCACTCTATTCGTCATCGCCGCGGGATTGATCGTGGGCGGCATAGCCTCGAACTGGGGCTGGCTGGTCGCCGCCGGCATTGCGCCCATTCTCATTGCCTTTCTACCGTGCGCGGTGATGTGCGCGCTTGGCCTGTGCATGCACAAGATGGGCGGCGGCGCCCATACCAAAAATAAAAGCGCCGATGTCGATCACGCAGCCGCGCAGCCGCAGTCATTGACCGAGCAGACCGCCGCGTCGAACAAGCCCAGCAACCATTCGCAGAAAGGCCATGGCTGCTGCTGACGCATCAACCCAAGCCCGGTTGCTTGGCTGCGAATTCCGAAACGAAATAGGCAATTCAACCACGACTACCAAGGAGACTGAAAAATGAAGACCGACCCGAAATCAAAGTCGTCGTTAGGTCGCATAGGCGGGTTGCTGCTGGGCGCGCTGACGATATTCATCCTCGGCAGCATTGCGGCCTATTTGGTGCTCCCCAATGGCCAACAGTCGGCAAATGCCGAACCGGCCATTCCGCCAGGCGTCTCGCTGACTTCCTGGTTTGATAATGGCAAGGGCGGCGAGCACGTGATGCAGATCGCGAGCGGCGACGCGCCGCCGGTCGGTGTGCGTTTTGTCGGTACGGTTAAGACCGACACCGATTGCGATCCTGATGCGCAAGGTTTGAACCATTGTCATAACGTCATTGACCTGGGCAACGGCCGCAGCATCGAGGTGATCCATAATCACATGATGCATCGCTACCCGTGCCTGTCGCCTGGACAGCGGCTATCGATCACCCGGCTCAATACGAATTGGCTCATCGCGAATGAGGGTCAAGTGCCGCGCGTCAACTAATGCAATCCGCCATACCCATACGATTCGAAGGTGCGTGGCGGTGACGTAGGTCGGAGGAAATTGAAACCGAGTCTAACAATACAAAGGCAGCAAACAAGGTCGCAAATCATGCATGGAACCATTCAAGCCACACCGGACACTTCCGCGTCGGAGAAGAAGATGGTTGTCGACCCGGTGTGCCGGATGACGATCGATCCGTCCACCGCTGCGGCGAGTGAGGTCTTCGAAGGCAAGCCGGTTTATTTCTGCTCACATGGCTGCCGCCGCCGCTTCGTGGCAAACCCTGCCGCCTATGCGGCAGAGGTTGCTGCGCCAGCGATGGACGGCAGCCATCAATGTTGCACAGCCGGCGAGCATGATCGGCAACGATTGAGCCCGTTTGCTTTGATTGTGGCTGCGGGCGCCGGCCTGTCGGCGAGCGCCATTGCGCTCGGCGTCTATTTCGGCGCGCTGACCCTGGTTTCGGGCTGGCAATTCACCGTCGAGCAGTTCGTCGATTGGTGGCCCTATATCGTGGCGCTGGCGATCGGCTTCGGCATCCAGGTCGGCCTCTTCGTCTATCTCCGCCGCGCGGTGCACGG
>JAENVZ010000162.1 GCA_016650315.1 Alphaproteobacteria bacterium
AAGGTCACCCAGGCCGCCGAGGAAATGGAACTGATCGCTGGACAAAAACCGGTCATCACCAAGGCGAAGAAGTCGATCGCGCAGTTCAAGCTGCGTGAGGGCATGCCGATCGGCGCGAAGGTAACGCTGCGCCGCGAACGTATGTACGAGTTCCTGGACAGGCTGGTGACGATCGCAATGCCCCGCATTCGCGATTTCCGCGGGCTCAATCCGAAGTCATTTGACGGCCGCGGCAACTATGCCTTTGGCATCAAGGAACAGCTGATTTTCCCGGAAATCAACTATGACCGCATCGATCAGGTGCGCGGCATGGACATCATTGTAACCACCACCGCAAAAACGGACGACGAGGCCCGCGAACTGCTGCGCCTGTTCGGTTTCCCGTTCCCGGTTGAAGAGGCACAGCAGGCCGCGTGAGCGGTGCTGCGACAGAGAGAAGGAAGAGAACTTAAGTCATGGCGAAACTGAGTTCCATCAACAAGAATGAGCGTCGCAAAAAGCTGGTCAAGAAATATGCCGGCAAATATGCGAAGCTGAAGGCAGTTGCGGACGACAAGTCCTTGGACGATTCCGAGCGTTTGATCGCGCGTTTGAAGCTGGCGGAAATTCCGCGCAACGGCAACCCGACCCGCGTTCGTAACCGGTGCGAAGTCACAGGTCGTCCGCGCGCATATTATCGCAAGTTCCGGCTGTGCCGCATTCTGCTCCGTGATCTGGCCAACAAGGGCATGATCCCCGGCGTCACCAAGTCGAGCTGGTAAGGATAGATAGATGGCATTGACCGATCCTTTGGGTGATATGCTCACCCGCATCCGCAACGGCCAGCAGGCACGCAAAGACAGCGTTGTCAGCCCGGCTTCCAACCTGCGCGTGCGCGTCCTCGACGTGTTGCAGCGTGAAGGCTATATTCGCGGCTATAGTGAAGAAGAACTGGGCAAGCATAAGGGCCTGCGCATCGAGCTGAAATATTTCGAGGGGCAGCCAGCAATCAAGCATGTCGCCCGCGTGTCCAAGCCCGGCCGTCGCGTCTATTCCGGTTCGAAGGAACTGCCGGTGATCCGCAACGGCCTTGGCATCACCATCGTTTCGACGCCCCGCGGCGTTCTGTCCGACGCCGAAGCACGCGACCAGAATGTCGGTGGCGAAGTTCTGGCGGAGGTATTCTGATCATGTCACGTATCGGAAAAAAGCCGGTTGCGATCCCTACGGGGGTTACCGCAACCATCGAAGATGGTCTGCTTTCGGTCAAGGGACCTAAGGGTACGCTGGTTTTGCCACTGGCGGCCGAGGTCACCTATGCGGTTGAAGAAAGCACGATTTCGATTGCACCTGCCAACGCCACCAAGCGCGCACGTTCCTATTGGGGCATGCAGCGCACGCTGATCCAAAACCTGGTCACCGGCGTGACCGTGGGCTTTACCAAGGTGCTGGAAATCAATGGCGTTGGTTATCGCGCCAATGCGCAGGGCCGGAACCTGAAGCTGCAGCTTGGCTATAGCCATGATGTCGACTTCCCCATCCCGGAAGGCATCGAGATCAAGACCCCCGACAACACGACGGTCGAAATCACGGGCAACGACAAGCAGCAAGTGGGTCAGGTCGCCGCCGAAATCCGTCGCTGGCGCAAGCCGGAGCCTTACAAGGGCAAGGGCATCAAATATCGCGGCGAGTTTATCTTCCGCAAAGAAGGCAAGAAGAAGTAAGCCATGGCCAAACTCTCTCTCTTTGAACGGCGTCGTCGCCGCGTTCGCACCGCACTCAAGAGCCGGGGCGCGACCCGTCCCCGGCTTTCGATCCACCGCTCGGGCAAGCATATCTATGCTCAGGTCATCGACGATGCGGAAGGCAAGACCGTTGCCGCAGCTTCGACCCTGGACAAGGATGTGCGTGGCAAGGCCGGGGCGACCGCAGGTGCCGCTGCCGATGTCGGCAAGCGCGTTGCCGAAGCCGCAACCAAGGCCGGCGTGACCAAGGTCGTGTTCGACCGCGGAGGCTTTCTTTTCCACGGACGCGTCAAGGCGCTGGCGGATGCCGCGCGTGAAGGCGGATTGGAGTTTTAGATTATGGCTGAAGAAAACAACATTGAAGCGCCATCTGTCGCAGCCGCGACTACCGCTCCCGAAGCGCCTCAGCAGGAAAACCGCGCACGTCGCGGTCGTGGTGGCGGCCCTGGTGGCGGTGGCGGACGCGGTGGCAACGACCGTGGTGGCGGTCGTGGTGGCCGTCGTGACGATCGTCGCGGCAACCGCGATGAAGATCAGGGCGAAGAGCTGATTGAAAAGCTGGTCCACATCAACCGCGTTTCCAAGACCGTGAAGGGCGGTAAGCGCTTTGGTTTTGCGGCATTGGTTGTTGTCGGCGACGGCAAGGGCCGGGCCGGTTTCGGTCATGGCAAGGCGCGCGAAGTGCCCGAAGCCATTTCGAAGGCGACCGCTGCTGCCAAGAAGAAGATGGTTCGCGTTCCGTTGAAAGAAGGCCGGACCCTGCACCATGATGGCAAAGGCCATTTTGGCGCTGGCAATGTGACGCTGCGTTCGGCACCTGCCGGTACGGGAATCATCGCTGGCGGCCCGATGCGTGCCGTCTTCGAAAGCCTGGGTGTTGCCGACGTTGTGACCAAGTCGGTCGGCACGTCCAACCCCTATAACATGATCCGGGCGACCTTTCAGGCGCTTGGCGAACAGACCAGCCCGAAATCGGTGTCGCAACGTCGTGGCAAGAAGATTGCCGACCTGTTGCGCCGTGGCGGTTCTTCCGAAGCGGTCGCACAGGCCGATGCCGAAGCTGTGGTGGAGTAAGGCATATGGCGAAAATCAAGATCAAGCAGACCGGATCGCCGATCCGCCGTCCCGGATCCCAGCGCAAGGTCCTGATCGGCCTTGGCCTCAACAAGATGCATCGCGTTGTCGAGCATGAGGATACGCCGGAAATTCGCGGCATGATCAAGACCGTGCACCACATGGTCGAAGTCGTGGAGGGGTGAAGCACGTGCTCCTGCGAAAGCAGGAGCCCAGCCCACCAAGAGACTCTGGACTCCTGCTTTCGCAGGAGCACGTCCTTAATTAGCGCGAACAAAGCGAAAGCGAGTGCACGATATGAAACTGAACGAAATCAACGATAATGCAGGCGCCCGCAAGGGCCGGATGCGCGTTGGCCGGGGCATTGGCTCGGGCAAGGGCAAGACCGCTGGGCGTGGTCAGAAGGGTGCGAAGGCCCGTTCGGGCGTCGCCATCAACGGTTTCGAGGGTGGCCAGATGCCGCTCCACATGCGTCTGCCAAAGCGCGGTTTCAACAACATCTTCCGCAAGGATTATGCCGAGGCCAATCTGGGCATGGTGCAGAAGGCGATCGATGCCGGCAAGATCGACGCGTCCGCGACTGTGGACAAGGCTGTGCTGAAGGCTGCTGGCCTGGTGCGCGGCGGCAAGCATGGCGTTCGCCTGCTCGCCAAGGGCGAGATTACGAGCAAGGTCAGCTTTGCGGTCGCCGGTGCATCGAAAGCCGCTGTCGAAGCGGTTGAAAAGGCAGGCGGCAAGGTTGAGATTCTGGCGACGAAGCCGGAAACCGCGAACGAGGATTAAGCAGCTCTTCTGATGCTTGCATATATGACCCCGCTTCCCGAAATGGTGCAGCGGGGTCATTATGTTTCCGGCCATGGTCCATGATGCGGGAGAAAAAAGCGACGCAAGCGATCCCGGATTTCGACATTTACCGGGATGAAGGCTGGTTGCATTCGACAGGACTGGATTCGACCGCTAAGGGATTCGACTACGTCCCCAACGCATGAATATGATTGAGGTTTAAGGCACATATGGCATCGAGAGCCGACCAGCTTGCATCCAACATCAGTTTTGCGAAATTTTCGCAGGCAACCGAGCTTAAAAGGCGTCTTTGGTTCACCCTAGGCGTGTTGATCGTTTTCCGTTTTCTGAGCTTTGTGCCGCTGCCCGGCATTGATCCGACGGTGCTGGCGCAGCTTTACAGCCAGACCCAGGGCGGTGTGCTGGACATCTTCAATACGTTTTCCGGCGGTTCGCTGCAGCGCATGAGCCTGATCGCGCTGGGTGTCATGCCTTATATTACTGCGTCCATCGTGATTCAGCTTGCGGCCTCACTCTCGCCGACGCTCGCCGCCATCAAGAAGGAAGGCGAAAGCGGGCGCAAGAAGCTTAATCAATATACGCGCTATGGCACGGTCGGCCTGACCGCCGTGCAGGGCTATTTTATTGCTGTCGGCCTGGAAGGCTATGGCGCGCAATCGGGGCTGCAGGCTGTTGTCGATCCCGGAATGCTGTTCCGCGTGGCTGCCGTTGTCTCTTTGATCGGGGGCACCATGTTCCTGATGTGGCTGGGCGAGCAGATCACCAGCCGGGGTATTGGCAATGGCGTGTCGCTCATCATCATGGCGGGGATTGTCGCGCAATTGCCGGTGACGCTGACCAACCTGTTTCAGAGCGGCCGTGAAGGTTCGATTTCCGGCCTGCTGATCATGGGTATCATTGTCATGGCGCTGGGCCTCATTGCCGGTATCTGCTTCATGGAGCGCGCGCAGCGGCGGGTGTTGATCCAATATCCCAAGCGGCAGACGCGCCAGGGCATCATGCAGGCAGACCGCAGCCACTTGCCGCTCAAGGTCAACACTGCCGGCGTTATTCCGCCGATTTTCGCTTCGTCGCTGTTGCTGATGCCGCTGACAGTCTCGCAGTTCGCCGGGCAGGCGACGCAGGGTGACAGCCGGTGGGGCGATTTCATCATCGAACTGAACCAGTTGCTTGCGCACGGATCGCCATTGTACATGGCGCTTTACGGCTTTGGCATCGTCTTCTTCTGCTTTTTCTACACGGCGGTTGTGTTCAACCCGGAAGAAACAGCCGAAAATCTGAAGCGTAATGGCGGCTTCATTCCTGGCATCCGTCCGGGCAAGAATACGGAAGTCTATCTGGACTATGTGCTGACGCGTATCACGGTGATCGGGGCGGCCTATCTGGCGTTCATCTGTCTTGTGCCTGAATTCCTGATCGCGCGGGCGGGCATCCCGTTCTACCTTGGTGGGACCAGTCTGTTGATCGTCGTCAATGTCACAGTAGATACGGTTACCCAGATTCAAAGCCACTTGCTGGCCCACCAATATGGGGATTTGATCAAGAAGGCGAAACTGAAGGGCGGACGCCTCCGCTAGTTCAGGACCGCACAGGGGAGCATCTCGTACATGAATATCATTTTGCTGGGGCCGCCGGGCGCAGGAAAAGGAACCCAGGCGAGCCGTCTGGAAGAGGCACGCGGCATGGTCCAGCTTTCAACCGGCGACATGTTGCGCGCCGCCGTCAAGGCGGGGACACCGGTGGGCCTGAAGGCGAAAGCAGTTATGGACGCGGGCGAACTGGTTTCGGACGAAATTGTGTCGGGCATTATCGGTGACCGGCTTGATGAACTGGGTCCTGACACCGGCGTCATTTTCGATGGTTATCCACGTACCGCGCCACAGGCGGAATCGCTGGACGCGATCCTGACAGAGCGCGGCCGTTCGCTCGATCATGTCATTGAATTGGCTGTTGATGAGGACGCGTTGGTTGAACGCATTACCGGGCGTTTTACCTGCGCGACATGCGGCGAAGGCTATCATGACATCTTCAAGCAGCCCAAAATGGCTGGCGTCTGCGACAAGTGCGGGGGAACGGAATTCAAGCGTCGTCCCGACGACAATGAGGAAACGGTGCGGACCCGCATGGCCGAATATCACGCCAAAACCGCGCCCATCCTTCCCATTTATGAGGCGCGCGGCATTGTCAGCCGCGTCGATGGCATGGCCGACATGAATGACGTGACGCAAGCGATCGCGGTGATTCTGGACGATCGCTGAAGCCGCTGGCCGCAATTCAGTCTGGACATCAACGGGATACAAGCCACCCGCAAATCTGCTATCCTTTGGGCATCAGTGGCTCCGACTCATGGGGAGAGCCGATTGTCTGCGGCATATTTGGCTGCAATAGGGGAGGATATGCGCAATGGCGGTTTCGGACCACGTTGATTTTCCGACATTTATTGAAGGTGTGAAGCGCCGTAATCCGGGACAAAGCGAATTTGTTCAGGCGGTGCAGGAAGTCGCCGAGGACATTTTCGATTTCATCCAGGACAAGGAACAATATCACCATTATCAGATATTGCGCCGCATCGCCGAACCCGACCGGGTGGTCAGCTTTCGCATCTGCTGGGAGGATGATAATCACAATATCCGCGTCAATCGCGGATGGCGGGTGCAGAACAACAATTCCATCGGACCCTATAAGGGCGGCATTCGCTTTCACCCGTCGGTTACCGAAAGCGTGCTCAAGTTTCTTGCCTTCGAACAAACCTTCAAGAATGCGCTGACCGGCCTGCCCATGGGCGGCGGCAAGGGCGGCGCGAATTTCAATCCAAAGGGTAAGAGCGACCATGAAGTCATGCGCTTTTGCCAGAGCTTCATGACCGAGTTGTATCGTCATGTCGGCGCGGACGTGGATGTACCGGCGGGCGACATCGGCGTTGGCGGGCGCGAGATCGGATATATGTTCGGCCAGTACAAGCGCATCACCAATCAGTTCACCGGCGTCCTGACGGGCAAAGGGCTGGAATATGGCGGGTCGCTGATCCGCACCGAGGCGACTGGTTATGGCGCGGTCTATTTCCTGATGAACATGCTGAAGGAAAAGGGGCAGGATCTGGTCGGTAAAACCGCCGTCATTTCGGGGTCTGGCAATGTCGCCACGCACGCGGCGGAAAAGGTCGTTCAACTGGGCGGCAAGGTCCTGACCTTGTCGGACAGCCAGGGTTTTATCCATGATCCCGATGGCATTGATCAGGAAAAGATCGATTGGGTTAAGGCGCACAAGACAAAGCGGCGGGGCCGGATCGCGGATTATGTCGAGACCTTTACCGGAGCGACATTCCACGAAGGGAAAACGCCCTGGGGCGTCCCGTGCGATGTCGCCTTGCCCTGCGCGACGCAAAATGAATTGCTGGGCGAGGATGCACGCACGCTTGTCGCCAATGGTTGCATGGCGGTGGCCGAAGGAGCGAACATGCCGACCAATCTGGAAGGCGTGCATGTGTTCAAGGACGCCAAAATCCTGTTTGCACCGGGCAAGGCCGCCAATGCGGGCGGTGTCGCCGTTTCCGGGCTGGAGATGAGCCAGAACAGCGGGCGGATGAGCTGGAAGGAAGCTGAACTGCAGCAATTGCTGCTCGACATCATGGCGGGCATCCACAGCCGTTGCCTCGAATATGGCCGGCGCGGCGATTATGTCGACTATGTGAAGGGCGCGAACATCGCGGGCTTCAAGAAAGTCGCCGATGCCATGCTGGCTTACGGGGTGGTGTAGGAGCCGGGGGCAGTTTTTTCGGAATTACCGGTTTTCAGTTGCGCGCAGATGCATTAACCGGCGCCCTTGATCCCCTTTAGGTGAAGAGGCGACTCCATGACTGTCCCGGCTCAAGAATCCATCCTGATTGTCGATTTTGGGAGCCAGGTGACGCAACTCATCGCCCGCAGGGTGCGTGAGGCAGGCGTCTATAGTGAAATCGCGCCCTTCACGACGGCTGCCGAAGCGTTCGAGAGGATGAAGCCCCAGGGCATCATCCTCTCTGGCAGTCCAGCCTCGGTCACCGACAAGGACAGCCCGCGCGTTCCGCAGCATTTCTTTGACGCGGGAATCCCCATATTGGGCATCTGCTATGGTCAGCAGGTGATGATGTCGCAACTGGGCGGCAAGGTGGAAGGCGGCGAAAGCGGCGAGTTTGGCCGCGCCTTCATCGAAATTTCCGACCGCTGCGCCCTGTTCGACGGCCTGTGGAAAGAAGGCGAGAAGCATCAGGTGTGGATGAGCCATGGCGACAAGGTCACGGCTTTCGCGCCGGGGTTTAAAATCGTCGCGGTGACCGATGGCGCGCCGTTCGCCATTATCGCCGATGAGGACCGCAAATTCTATGGCATGCAGTTCCATCCCGAAGTTGTGCACACGCCCGATGGCGGCAAGCTGATCGCCAATTTCGCCCGCCATGTCTGCGGCCTTACCGGCGACTGGACGATGGCGGAATTCCGTGAAACGAAGATCGCCGAAATCCGGGCGCAAGTGGGCGTTGGTCCGAATGGGGGCAAGGTTATCTGCGGCCTGTCCGGCGGCGTCGACAGCGCGGTGGCGGCGGTCCTGATCCATGAAGCGATTGGCGAGCAGTTGACCTGCGTTTTCGTCGATCACGGGCTGATGCGGCAGGGCGAGGCGGATCAGGTCGTCAGCCTGTTCCGTGGCGCTTACAATATCCCGCTCGTCCATGTGAACGCGGAAACGCTGTTCATGAATGGTTTGAAGGGTGAAACCGACCCGGAAAAGAAACGCAAGTTCATCGGCAAGACCTTCATCGATGTGTTCGAGGAAGAAGCGCGCAAGGTCGGTGGCGCGGATTTTCTGGCGCAGGGGACGCTTTATCCCGACGTGATCGAAAGCATCAGCTTCACCGGAGGGCCATCGGTCACGATCAAGAGCCACCATAATGTTGGTGGCCTGCCCAAACGCATGAACATGCAGCTTGTCGAACCGCTGCGCGAATTGTTCAAGG
>JAENVZ010000163.1 GCA_016650315.1 Alphaproteobacteria bacterium
CAGTCCACCCGGTCGAACAGCTGCGGCTGGCTCTCTCGGTTCAGGCCCTCACGGGAAACTTTCCGGACATTGGCGAAATCATCATGATATTCCCCCTTGACCCACAAATCGCTATCTCCCTGTTTGATGAACCAAGGATATAACAAAAAGCTGGATATGTGGTTACTGGATTCGCAACCGCGTCCGATCGACCATGTGTGCCGTGCCGGGACAGCAGAGGCGCTGGCCCTTGAAGGGCGTTCTGGCACTCTGACCTATGCCGATCTTGACGCTGTCGTGGGGCGATTGGCGACGTGGCTTGGCGCGCAGGTCCATGAACCGGGCGGGCGCGTTGCCATCTGGATGGGCAAGACCCGGATCGCCTGCCTGATGCCGCTGGCCTGTGCGCGGGCGGGCCTTGTCCATGTGCCAGTCAACCCGTTGCTCAAACATGCGCAGGTAGCGCATATATTGGCCGACAGCAGCGCGGCAATACTGATCGGCACCGGCGCGCGGCTTGATACGCTGGAGCCGGGCAACATTCCCGAAGGGTGTGCACTGGTCCGCGAGGACGCGCTGGAAACGGCAATCGCTGCTACGACTGACAGCCTGCCGCCATCTGCCGCCGATCCTGACACCCTTGCCGCTATTTTATACACCAGCGGTTCTACGGGACGGCCAAAGGGCGTGATGTTGAGCCACGCCAATCTCTGGCTCGGTGCGGTTGCAGTGGCGCACTATCTCCGCCTGACGCCCGATGACCGGACGCTGTGCGTGCTGCCGCTCAGCTTCGATTATGGGCAGAACCAGCTTTTTTCCACTTGGGCGGCGGGAGCCTGCGCCGTGCCGCTGGATTATCTGACGCCGCGCGATGTCGTAAAAGCGGTAAACAAGTATGACATCACCACACTTGCCGGGGTTCCGCCATTATGGGTGCAACTTGCCGAGCAACAATGGCCGCCTGAAGTCGCTGCCAAATTGCAGCGGCTGACAAACAGCGGTGGCGCGTTGACCCGTCCGCTGGTGGCGCAGTTGCGCGCCCTGTTCCCGCAGGCTGACCTTTATCCCATGTACGGCCTGACCGAAGCGTTCCGTTCCACCTATCTCGATCCGGCACTGGTCGATACCCATCCTGACAGCATGGGGAAGGCCATTCCCTTTGCCGAAATCCTTGTGGTTCGGCCTGACGGCAGTGTGACAGACGATGACGAACCAGGCGAGCTGGTCCATTCAGGGCCACTGGTCGCGCAGGGTTATTGGCGCGACCCCGAACGAACCGCCGAACGATTTCGCTCTGCACCGGCGGCCTCGGCCTATGGCGGCATAGCCGCATGGTCGGGCGACACGGTCCGCCGTGATGCCGAGGGTCTGCTATATTTCGTCAGCCGCGAAGATGCGATGATCAAGAGCGCGGGCAATCGCATCAGCCCGACCGAAATCGAGGAAGTGGCGGTCGCGTGCCCCAACATTGTCGAAGCGGTTGCAATGGGCGTACCCGATGAACGACTTGGCGCTGCTATCTGCCTGCTGCTAAGGCATCGCGGAACCTTGGACGCCGGGGAAGCGGAACATATGATAAAAACCCATCTGAAGGCGGAACTGCCCAATTTCATGCAGCCCAAATATATCCGCTTTGTCGACCAGTTCCCCCGCAACCCCAATGGCAAGATCGACCGGGTGAAGCTGGCGCGGGAATTCACGCCATGAAACCCATGGGTCCCATTCCGCCTTTTTTCGAAAGCGAAGACGGCATGCTGCTGATCGGCGGCTGCGGCATCGCCTCGCTGATCGAAGAGGCAGGGGATACGCCGCTGGTCGTCTATGACCTTGGCATCATAAAGGCGCAGGTGGCCCGGTTTCGCACGGCCATGCCAGCGGACGTATCGCTGCATTACGCCATGAAGGCGAATCCCTATGCCCCCCTGTTGGAACGGATGGCGGACCTCACCGACGGTTTTGATATTGCGTCGGGTGGGGAGTTGGACATGGCCCTTCGCGCCGGAATGCAGGCCCGTCACATCAGCTTTGCAGGCCCCGGAAAACGCGACAATGAGCTGGAAGCCGCAATCTTTGCCGGTGTC
>JAENVZ010000164.1 GCA_016650315.1 Alphaproteobacteria bacterium
CCCCGGAATCGCTGCTGTCCGGCGATGAGCAATACGAAACCTCTGCGCCTGAAACGCATCTGAGTGATTCAGATGCGACCGATGATAGCGGCACGGATATTGGCGACGTATCGACCGATGACAGTGGTGCGGATACGCCGCTTCAGGCAGATAGCAGCGATCAATCCACGGGGGTAGGCGATGCTCACCCTGTGACAGTGGATGCGATGCCGGTCTTTGCGGCCTTTGTGGTTGCGGAGGCTCAGTCTGCCGATCCGCAGCCGACGGGTGATGCGCTGCCTATCATATTGGCGGATGCGCTGGGCGGCGGTGCAGGGGATGGCCCCAATATCGACGCCCTGCTTGATGCTCTGCCGCAGACTACACCGGATGCGGGTATTGACCTGTCGGCAGCCGCAGCGGCGATGGATCAGGCGTTCCATTTGGCAGGCAACAGCTTTGCTTTCGATCTGGCGATGATGAGCCACGATGCCGTTGCCGCTACGACATATGCTTGAGGAAAAGGGAATGCAGTTGCACTTGAAAGGGAGAGAGACAATGAAAACATCGCTGCTTGCCGTGGCGGTCCTGTCCTTGGCGCCGATGGTGCTGGGCAGTCCGGTGGCCCATGCGGCTGCGCGGTCGTCGCTGCTCGATCTGGGCAAGGACCAACTGAAGAGCGAAGTCCAGACCCGCTATGACGCTGCGTTGGCGGCCACTTTGGCCGATGACGTGCGCCGGTCGGAGGATACGCGCTTCACCTGGGCTTCGGAAGCCAAGGTACAGTGCGGCATTGCTCTGGGTTTCCTGAAATCCGGGAATGTCGATGAGGACAGCGTCAATCGGTGCGATGCTTTTTCCGCGCGCCTTGTCGCACCGCCACCGCCACCGCCGATGCCGCCTGTGGCGAGTTCCAATTGTCCGTCGGAAATGAAGGGCATCGTGTTCTTTGACTGGGATGCGGACACGCCGCTGCCCGAAGCATCCGAAACGGTCAACCAGATCGTCGACAACAGGGCGCAATGCGGTTGGACCACATTTACGGTTATCGGTCACACCGACAAGTCAGGTCCCGATGCGTACAATAGTGGTCTGTCTTTGCGCAGAGCCAAAAATGTGGCGGCGATGATGGAAAGCGCGGGGATCGCCACGGCCAATATGCAGGTCGATGGCCGGGGGGAAAGTCAGGTGTTGGTCGAAACGGCCGATGGCGTTCGCGAACCCCAGAACCGTCGGGTGGAAATAAGCGCTGGATCAAGCGGCCAGTGATGTGGAGGGCAAAATAATGACTGTCGGCAACACAATGAAGTGGCTCATGGCGGTTCCGGGCGCTCTCATATTGAGCGTCACGGGGGCAGGCGCCGAAACGGTGGATTTGAAAACTGCGGTTCAGGCCGCAGTGGATTCCCATCCGGAAATCAACCAGGCCATCATGAACAAGGAAGCCATCGAATTCGAGCGCGATCAGGCCAAGGGCCTGTTCCTGCCCCGAATTTCGGTGGAAGGATCCGCCGGGATCCGGCGGTTGGAAAACACTACACGTCGTGCGATTGGTATCGAAGACCAGACACTTTACCCGCTCGAAGCCAGCATCCTGGGCGAACAGGTTCTGTTCGATTCCGGCGCACGCAATGCCGAACTGAAACGACAGGCCGCCCGTACTGACGGTGCTGCCTTGCGCGTGGGAGAACGGTCGGAATTCATCGCCCTGAATGTCGCGCGGCAATATCTGGACTATATGTTGCAGCAGCGGGTCGTTGCGGCGGCGCAGGACAATGTCACCTTCCATGAGTTGCTGGTGGGCGACTTGCGCGAAGGCGTGTCGAAGGGGTCGATCAGCATTGCCGACCAGCAACAGGCTGAGGAGCGGTATCAGGCGGCCAAGATTCGCCGGACCGAAGCACAGGAAGACCTGACCAACGCCGCAATTTCGTTCACGACACTGACCGGCATTGCGATCAGCGATGTCGTTGTGCCTGAATCGCTTCAGGCTGCTTTGCCGCCAACGCTTGCCGATGCGGTGGCAGCGGTGCGCGAACGCAATCCCAGGATCCGGGAAGCGCAAGCCGATGTCGATGCCGCCTATCAGGTGGTGAACGCGGCGAAAGCGGATCTGGGACCCACCGTATCGCTGGAAGGCCGTGGTCGGATTGGCGAAGATGTGGACGGGTTCAAGGGCAGCACTAACGACGTGCAGGCGCGCGTCGTGCTGCGCTGGCAATTGTTCGACGGCGGCATCAACCGGGCGAAAGTGCAGGAAATGACGCGGCGCGCGAGCGAGGCGCGTTTCCGTCTGCATCAATTGACCCGCGAGGCCGAGGAAGAGGTGAGGCAGGCCTGGAACCGCCGGCAAAGTGAGGGCTTCCGCCTGACCGATCTGGAGCAACAGAGCAAGGTGTCGGACGACTTGCTGCTGTCCTATCGTGAACAGTTCAATGTCGGTCGCCGTTCCTTGCTCGACGTGCTCGATTCCCAGAACACCCGGTTCAATGTTCAGGTGCGGACCGAAACATCGCGTCTGGCGCAAGTGTTCGCGGAATATCAGATTCTGGCGGCAGAGGACCAGTTGCTTTCGGCACTTGGCGTGACACTGCCCAGCGGCAGCAATGCCTATGCCCGCGACCGTTTCCATGTTCCCGATACGGAGCCGGCAGAACTGATGCGGCGGCGTTATCCTCGCTGATAGCTGTAATAGCCTGACGCAATTGGAGTGGGAAAATGAAGTTGGGTGAATGGGCCGGTCTGGACAGTGGGTGCCGGGATAATGACGATGTGCTGGACTGTCTGGCCCATCTTGCCTTGCTTTACGACCGGCCCTCATCGCCCACCATCATCAAGGCCGGCCTTGCGCTGGCCGAGGATGGCCGTTTGCCCTTTCATCAGGCGCAGTCGGCGCTCGATCAGTTGGGCATGGGCGCCGAAATGGTTGTCCGACCGCTTGCCAAATGGCGCAAGAAGCATTTGCCCGCGATGTTGCGGCTTGCCAACGGTCGGGCTGTTGTGCTGCTCGACATCGAAGGGGATCAGGTAAAGCTGTATATTCCTGGCCGGGCCGAAACGCTCTGGACCGGGCAGGACGCGCTGACAGATATATTCGATGGCCATGCTGTCGCCGTCTGGCCCGACCACCGCAAGGAGCGGGAGTCGGAACTGTCATGGGATCTGCGGGCGCAGCGGCACTGGTTCTGGCAGGAGGTGTGGCGGGTCCGCAAGTCATTCGGCTATGTGATCGCGGCGGCGGCCATCATCAACCTGCTGGCGTTCGCCATGCCGCTGTTCACGATGAACGTCTATGACCGGGTCATTCCCAATCGGGCGACATCCAGCCTTTGGGTGCTGGCGATCGGCGTTTTCTTTGCCTTTGGCATGGAGTTCGCATTGCGGTTGGCGCGGGCGCGGCTGATCGATGAAACCGGCAGGAAACTGGATGCGCGCCTGTCGCAGAAATTGTTCGAAAAGGTGCTCAATATCCCGCTGGCGTCGCGCAAGGGCAGCACCGGGGCCTTTGTACGGCGGGTTTCAGAATTCGAGCAGGTCCGCGATTTCTTCGCATCGACCACGGTCGTGCTGATCGTCGATCTGTTCTTCCTGTTCTTTTTCATTGCGTTGATCGCCCTGATTACCGGTTGGCTGGCGCTGGTGCCGGTCGTTGCCATGATCATTATGGGCACGGCAGGATTCACGCTGCAAAAGGCGATGGGTCGCGCCGCGCTGGATGCGCAGGCGGATGCCGGATTGCAGCATACGGTTCTGGTGGAGGCGGTTGGCGGCCTTGAGACGTTGAAGGCCTGTCGCGCCGAAGGGCGGATGCTGGGCCGGTGGCAGCGCTATGCCGAAATGAGTGCGCAGACGCAGGAAAGATTGCGCCGTTTGACCGCGATCAGCGTCAACCTTGCCTCGCTCTGTCAGCAGGCGACGAGCATTAGCCTGGTCATTGGCGGCTTCTATCTGTTCAATGCAGGCGTGATTTCCATGGGCGCGATCATCGCTGTGGTCATGCTGGCGGGGCGCTCGCTGGCGCCGGTGGGGCAGTTTGCTTTTCTGTTCACTCGCGCTCGGCAAGCGTTCACGACGCTTGAAGGCTTGCAAGGCATGATGCAGCAGAATGACGAGCGGGACAGCGGCGCACGTAGCATCCTGCCCGAAATCCGCAATGGCGACATTGCGATGGAACATATTGCGTTCAATTATCCCGACACCTCGTTGCCAGCGCTTAATGACATATCGCTGCGGATCACGCGGGGCGAACGGATCGGCATCATCGGTCGTGTTGCATCGGGCAAGTCCACTTTTGGCCGGGTGCTGTGCGGCCTGTACCAGCCGACGGATGGGTCCATGCGGATCGACGGTCTGGATAGTGGGCAATATCATGCGCATGAGATTCGTTCCGCATTCCGCTATGTGGGGCAGGATTCAATGCTGTTCAGCGGATCGATCCGTGACAATTTATTGCTTGGCGCACAGGAATCCGACGATGCGCGATTGATCGAGGCCCTGAGAAAGTCGGGCGCAGGCAATTTCTTTGCAGGCGATGCCGACGGTTTCGACATGCAGGTGGGTGAGCGGGGATCGCGGCTGTCAGGCGGACAGCGGAGCTTCCTGGTGCTGGCACGGGCGCTGGTCGAACCATCGCGGCTGTTGTTTCTTGACGAACCGACCGGTGCAATGGACAGCGGGACTGAGCAGATGTTCATTGATCATTTGCGCAAGTCCCTTAATCCCCAGCAAACGCTGGTGGTATCCACGCACCGCAATGCCATGCTGTCGCTGGTGCAGCGCCTGATCGTGATCGACGGCGGACGGATCGTTGCCGACGGCCCAAGGGACGAGATATTGAAATCACTCGCGGGCAAGGCGATCGGGACATGATCGCGCGGCCTTCATCCTATGGCGATCCGGCACAGATCACCGATACAAGTGCGCCAGACGTGCCTGATGATGGTGCCGGACCAAGCGGCGCAATGCTTTGGATCATCGTGGCGGTCGGTATTTTCGCGGTGCTGGTCGTGTTTGGTCTTTATCTAGCTTTTAACGAGATCAGGTCCCGTTCGATGCAGGACAAGGATGCGGTCGCGGAGCGCATGGCCGCGATGCCCGATCTGGCCGAGCGGCGCGTTCTAGTCGCCTTGACGCATGAGCCGCAAACCGATGTTCTGAGCAAGGGGGAGGCGGCGGTCGAGGGCAATAGTCGCATTCCCTTTGCCCAAGGCAAGGTCCTGTCAGCGGCACCATTTTCCGTTGTGCGCGCCGATGATACCGACCGGAAAAAGGCGGAATTATGCATGACGCAGGCGATTTATTATGAGGCCGGGTTCGAACCACTGGAAGGCAAGCGCGCTGTCGCCCAGACCGTGTTGAACCGGGTCCGCCACCCTGCATTTCCGCACAGCGTTTGCGGTGTCGTCTATGAAGGCGCGCGTCAGCCGGTTTGCCAGTTCAGCTTTACCTGTGACGGCGCACTGGCGCGCAAGCCCACACCGGGCGCCTGGGCAGAGGCGCGGGCGGTCGCACG
Organism: Alphaproteobacteria bacterium; assembly: GCA_016650315.1. Taxonomy (GTDB): domain Bacteria; phylum Pseudomonadota; class Alphaproteobacteria; order Sphingomonadales; family Sphingomonadaceae; genus Rhizorhapis. Next base: position 5,492 of record JAENVZ010000164.1, read on the forward strand.
GGCGGCACTGGATGGATATGTCGACAAATCTGTCGGGACGGCGACGCATTATCACGCCAATTATGTGCTGCCCCGCTGGGCGTCGGAACTGGCCAAGATCACCCGGATCGGCGCGCATATCTTTTATCGTTGGCCGGGCGGATGGGGCCTGCCGCGCGCCTTTAGCCAGCATTATACCGGGGTCGAAATCGTGCCGCTTTTCGACGGGGCCATTGCAGGAAACAACGGTCTGGCCATTGATTACCCGCCGATTGCGGCGTTACCCGAACGCCGCGCAGACAATGATCTGGGCGGGCGGGTCGATGTCAGCAAGGGTTGGACGCCGCACATTCCCGCGCCCACCCAGAGTTCAAGCGCGCTGGCCCGGATTTACGCTGCACAATCCGTCAATGTCGCCGGGGTATCGCAATGATGATGAGTCCTGCCTTGACCATGAAGCAGCTTAAGGCGCTCGATGGGGCGCAAACCGTCATTGTCGCCTGTTTCGCGGCGGTGCTGATTTTCATCATATGGGCATCGCTTGCCCGGGTGGATGAGGTGACGCGGGGGCAAGGACGCGTCATCCCGTCCAGCAAGATGCAGATGGTTCAAAGCTCCGAACCAGCCACTATACGCGACATTCTCGTCCGGTCCGGCCAGCATGTCCGCAAGGGGCAGTTGCTGGTCCGCCTGGACGATACGCAGTCGTCATCGGAACTGGGCCAGATCGAGGCGGAAAATAAATTGCTTTCCGCGCGCGCGAACCGGCTTTCGCGGGAGGCGTCGGGGGAACAGACGGATTGTGCGCGCACGTCCGATGGGGCTTTGTCGGTCGATTGTTCCGAGGAAGCACGGCTTCAGG
>JAENVZ010000165.1 GCA_016650315.1 Alphaproteobacteria bacterium
AATGCCTGGCTGTGCAACGATCTGGCCCGGAAGAAAATGACGCCGATCCGGACGCGAGTGCGCGCCCGGACGATCGAAGACTATTCCGATTGGGCATCCTACGATGCAGAGGTGTTTTTGACCGTTCTGAGCGGTGCCTTGGTCGTGCACAGCGAAATGTATACTCCCGTCGTGCTGAACGAAGGAGATTCCATCTATTACGATGCCAATGCCCGCCACGTGTGGACGTCGCAGGGCGATTGTGATGCCATCGTTCTTTGGGTTTTTGCGCACTAACTGAGGTCGGTAAATGGCCGATATCGGCAGGCCATGCAGCCGGCAATATGTCCCCCGACCTTGTGGGCTCCGAACGGGGTCGCCGCCATCCCCACCGCCGCGATCGATCCGCCCCGCTGTGCGGCGTCTCCCGCGGTCCCCGCGCTTATCGGATCGGGGTCTGATTGGCAGCCCCAGCACATTCGCTATGTCCCCGGCAGCAGATGAAAACCCGAGACGTCTGAGCGAGATTTGCGACGCCATCAGACAACAATTGCGTTTTGCCCAGGGGAATCGAATGAATTGAAGTCATAGATTTTGTAGGATTTTGGCAAGGTATTTCTCGTCCCATGCGGCGATGAGTCGTTTGGATTTGAGGCTGTCCTTGCCCGGCGCCTTTTGGAGCGCATTGAGGGTCGCGCGCTTGAGGGATGTGAAGTTAGCGGGGGCGTTTTTCTTGCGGATGCGGCAGTCGTCGTCGCGGAAATTGACGTCGGGCACCCAATGCAGGCCGTTCTCGACGCCCCAATGCTGGCGGATGGCCTGGCCGGGTTTTTCGGCGTCGGCGGCCGTGAGGAGATGTAGAAACGTCGTTTCTTTTCGATGCCTTTGGCGGTCTCGCGGGTGGAGACGACCAAGACGATGGAGCGCAGACCTTTCCAATCGTGGCGCTCCTGAAGCCAGGCGATATCGCCGATGGCGAAGACGTCGCGGCTTTCGATGCGCCCGTGATCGCCATCTGTGCTTGATCCGTTCGATACGGTTACATCTTTGAAGTTGCGTGCCATTTGCTCGGTGAACAGCTCTTCTACATCCGCTCTTGGCGTGCCCTGATTGCCCTTGAGGCCGAAGAGGTAATCGGCGCCTTTGCCGATGATCTTTTCGGCACTCTTCTTCTGGCAGCCCATGGCGTCACAGGTGACGATCGCCCCCTTGATCGCCAAAAGGTCGAGCAGTTCGGGAATGGCGGTGATCGCGTTGGATTTCTCATCCACCGCCCGCGCGCCCAGAACCAGTTTCTGGCGCGAGCTCCAGGCCGAGACCATGTGGATGGCGCCCCGGCTGCCGGCCGGTCGAACGAGCGGCGCATCGTCTTGCCGTCGATGGCGACCACCCCGGCAATGGTGCCGCTCAGGCTTTGGGTCCAGGCGATGAAGCAGTTCTGGAACGCGGCCGCGTCCAGCGCGCCAAAGATCAGCCCGAGTTGGTCATGGCTCGGCGTACCATTCGCAAAGGGCAGGTAGCGGCGCAGGAAATCGAGCTTCTGCTCCCCGAACAGCGCCACGCTCACCCAGCCATCAGCCCCGCACAGCACCGCGCACAGGGTCAGAAGCAGCACCTCATCGAGCCGATAAAGGACCTTCTTCGACTGACGCGGATCGGGCAGCGCCGAAAAATGTTCAAGAAAATCAAGCCTCCCGCCAATCCCTTCCGCAACGTCCTCGTCCATTGCCGTCTCTCTCCTGTCCGAAACAAACAGGAGAAACCAGAATCACAAACCAAACCAAACCGCTACGCAAAACTCATTCGATTGCCCTGGGCACGGCGCTACGGCTTCTCTTGCAATGGTGGCCGGATGGGCCTAGTTATGCGCCGTTTCCGCTCCTGGCGGGCATTGTGCAGCTGTAGCTCAGTTGGTTAGAGCGTCGGATTGTGGCTCCGAAGGTCGGTTGTTCGAATCAACCCAGCTGTACCAATAAAATTGATGGCTTAGGATAAAAAACCATTCATAACCGGTTCGTCGGGAGTACGTTAGGGGGACAACCCACCGGATGCTTCCAGGCTGTTGCTTTGGCCGGCGAGTTAGCCTCACATGTCAATACCAGTGCGATCCGCGTTAGTCCCATCCACTATCGCTGAAGCGGGCGGCGGGCGCTTATGCCCCGACGGTGGCGACCACCGCAAGGCAGTCGCCGGCCTTGACCAGTCCCGAGAAATGCCGGGTAGCAAGGAGACCTTTCCGCCGGGCATGATAGGCGATGGGCTCGATGCCGGTGCGGTCGACCGGCCAGATGCGGGCAACCGCATCGCCTTTTGCAATCCTGGTGCCGAGATCGACCAGAGGCTCGATCAGGCCGTCATGCTCTGCAAACACGAAGCAGTCCCCGTCCGGCATGTCGAGATCGACGCTGGGCGCAAGCTCCAGATCACCGGCGAGAATGCCGGCATGGATGAGCACGTTGCGCGCACCCTTCCTGGCGATGGCGATGGACCGGGCGGTCGCCGTGCCGCCGCCACCCAGTTCGGTGGAGACGAAGACCTTGCCCTGGTCCTCGACGGCGGTATCGTACATGCCGACATTGTCGATCTCCAGCAGCTTCATCGAATAGGGCGCGTTGAAGGCCCGCATGGCCGCGA
>JAENVZ010000166.1 GCA_016650315.1 Alphaproteobacteria bacterium
CGCCAGCCCGACCAGCAGCAGATAACATCGCGCCTCCCAGGGCAATGTCCACAGGCTACCGTTCATCGTGCACGGCTGCCCATCGCAGAGAACACCAGTCAGATGATAGGCAGGCGCGACGAGGCTCAGATTATGAGTCATGAATTTCAGGGTCGCCCCGCCAAAATAACCGGACCGGTCAACTGTGAAGATATAGCCTGCCAGCACCGTCAACCCGACCGACAGCGCCAGCGCAGGCCAGAGCCGCGTCAATCGCGCCAACAGGAAATTGCCCACGCCCGCGCTGCGTTGCAGGCTCGCATTAACCAGAAAACCGCTCAGGAAAAAGAAGCTATCGACGGCATAGACAGAGACAGGCGCGCCGAGCAGAAAGCTCAGATCATCCTCGCCCGCCCGCCCCGTCAGCATCCAGTAACAATGGGTATAGATAACCGACGATGCCAGCACCAGCCGCAACAGGGTCAGGTTATTGGCATCCGGCCGGAGCAGCCCGTCATCGAATTTCATGGTGCGGCATTCTATTCCCAACGGCTATACAATACGCCATCCTATCGCCAAAATCGCAAAAGACCTGTTCCGCTTCAACCGGAACGGAACAGTTTCCACCCGACCTGCCGATGGAGCGCCCTATAAAGGCGATCCGACGCAAAGTCAGCCCAATGCGAACAGGGGAATATATGGGCCTTGCCGATACTGCTGACCAGACATCTTTGTCATCCCGGTTGCGCGCCCGGCGGGATGTGCAGTTGCGGGCGCTCATTTCCGACGTTCATGACCAAAAAGGCGCGGTGCGGATCATCGACATGGGCGGCACGCCGGAATATTGGCAGCGCGTCGGCCTGGATTTTCTGCGTGCCAGCAACACGCACGTCACCATCATCAACCTCCATGCAACCGAACTGGACAGAGGCAGCCGGAACGAGGATCTGTTCAGTTTCGCCGTCGGCAATGCCTGCGACCTGCACGACTTTCCCGGCAATAGTTTCGACATTGCCCATTCCAACAGCGTGATCGAACATGTCCTCACCTGGGGAAACATGAAAAATTTCGCACGCGAAACACGCCGCGTCGCGCCATGGCATTATGTGCAGACGCCCTATTTCTGGTTTCCTGTGGACCCCCATTTTTACCGGCTGCCTTTCTACCACTGGCTGCCCCGGCCCATGCGCGCGAAACTGCTGATGCTGTTGCCGCTTGCCCATGTCGGTCGTATCGGCACGCTGGACAAGGCGCATGACATTGTAGAAGGCGCAAAGCTGATCGACCGGGCGCAAATGGAACTGCTGTTTCCCGACAGCCAGCACAGTTTCGAACGGTTTTACGGCCTGCCCAAATCGATGATTGCGATCCGGGGGCCATCATGACCACGGCACACTGGAACCGTGATGGGCCGCGGCTCCCGGACGAGCTTCCCGATCCACGGCATTCGCTCGACCGGCATTTGCGCCTTGGCATGATGGTCGTAGGCGCATTGCTGCTCTGCCTTCTGGTGGCCGCAACGGTGGTCAACATTACCGGCGCGGTCGCGGGTTCGGGTCAGGTCGCGGTCGCATCGAAGGTGAAAAGCATCGCCCACCCCACAGGCGGCGTCATTGCCGCCATATTGGTTCATGACGGCGACCGGGTGAAGGCGGGCGATCCCCTGATCCGCTTCGACACCAAAGTTGCAAGCGTCAGCGCCTCGATGTCGGCGATGAACCTGGACCAGGTGCTGGCCCAACAGGCGCGGTTGCAGGCGGAACGCGACGACCTGTCCCTTATCCACTTCCCCACCGGCCTTGCCACGCACGCCGACCCATCAGCCCAGCAGGCCATGGCAGGTGAGCAACGGCTGTTCCAGCTCCGCCGCGCCGCGCTGTCGGGACAACAGGCGCAGCTTGCCGAGCGCGTCCGTCAGCTCCAACAACAGATCGCCAGCTATCAGGCACAAATCGCCGCCAACCAGAAGCAATCCGTCCTGATCGAACCCGAACGCAAGGGCGTCAGGGATTTGTGGGCCCGCAAGCTGGTGACGATCAACCGCCTGAATGAACTGGAGCGAACGGCGGTCAGTCTGGAAGGCAACGTCGCCGCGCTTCAGGCCGACATTGCCCAGACCCGTGCCCGCATCGCCGAAATCCGCCAGCAATCCATCCAGCTTGTTCAGGACAGTCGCAGTCAGGCTGCAACCCAACTGGCCGAGGTTGAACAACGCCTCGCCGATCAGCAGGTCCGCACCGCAAGCGCGGGCGATACATTCGACCGCAGCGTCGTACGCGCACCGGCGGATGGCATCGTCGATGCGCTCGCCTATACCACCATCGGCGGCGTGATCCCGCCCGCCCAGACCATATTGCGAATTGTACCCGACACTGGCCCGATGACGGTGGAAGCGAAAATTTCGCCCGCCGAAATTGACCAGCTTCATACAGGGCAGGCGGCAAGGATCGCCTTTCCCGCATTCAACCGGCAAACAACGCCGCAGCTTCAGGGCATCGTAGGCCTCGTGTCGGCAGAGCGCATCGACGATCCGCGAACCGGCCAAGGCTATTATACCGCCCGCATTGATGTGTCCGAAGCGGAACTGCAAAAACTGGGCGGCTTGCCACTCATCCCCGGTATGCCTGCGGAGGTTTATATCCAGACCGGCGCGCGGTCGCTCCTGTCCTATCTCACCAAGCCGCTACGAGACCAGTTTGGGCGGGCTTTCCGGGAGAATTGATATGAGGCCTGTGACCAATGGGGGGTCTTTGCGGTCCTTCAATGCCAAAATATATTGGGTTCCTGCGAAAGCAGGAACCCAGGGTCACATGCGCATCCCCAAGTTTCCCTGGACTCCTGCTTTCGCAGGAGTACGCGCTATTTGAACGGCAGATTACCACCCATATTTGCCCTTCCCGGCAAATCTGACATAACCCACCAACCACCCCGCTGAAACGGACCACGAAAGCATGTCAGGCCTGATTGCCGCCCTCATCGAAAAAGCGAAAATTCGGTTCTGGCGACGCAACCAGTTTACCAGCGCCCCCTTGCGCGCATGGTTCCGCGAGCGTCACCGGGTCGATGTCGGCCTCTATTCCTATGGCTGTTTCGATCAGTGGCGGATGCCCGGACCGATCAGGATAGGTCGCTATTGCTCCATCGCCAACAGCGTGCGTTCCGCCCCCATCAACCACCCCACCGACGCGCTCACTACCCATCCCGTGCTGTATGAAAAGCAATTCGGCGTGGTCGATGCGGACATATATTATGACGAACCGCTGGTGATCGAGGATGATGTCTGGATCGGTCACAATGCGCTGATCCTGCCCGGCTGCAAATATATCGGGCGCGGCGCGATCATTGGCGCCGGCGCGGTCGTCACCCGCAATGTTGAGCGATACACTATCGTCGCGGGCAACCCGGCCAGGAAATTGCGCGACCGTTTTCCTGCCGATCTTGCCGAAGCGATTGAGGCGAGCCAATGGTGGAAACTGGACCTTGCTGAATTGCGCACCCTTGTGCGCGACCGGCGAAACATGATTTTTCATCCCGATCTCGCGACGCTTCAAGCATGGCAGGCGGACCGGACCCGATGAGCGCGCCGCGCATCAGCGTCATCATTCCCCATTATAACGACCCGGAACGGCTGGACCGCTGCCTGTCTGCCCTCGAAGCGCAGAGCATGGATCGTGCGTCCTATGAAATCATCGTCGCCGACAATGGTTCGCCGCAGGGAGAAGCTGCTCTTGTTACCCTCATCGCTGACCGTGCACGGCTCGTCATCGTGCCGCAAAAGGGCGCAGGCCCCGCGCGAAATGGAGGCGTGGCGCAGGCACGAGGCGATATATTGGCCTTCACTGACTGCGACTGCCTGCCCGATCCGCAATGGCTGGCGAGCGGCGTCGCCGCGCTCGACACGCATGACATCGTTGGGGGACGGATGACGGTCTGCATCGACCATGATGGCCCCATGACGGGCGCCGGAGCCTTTGAAACCGTCTTCGCCTTCGACAATGAAAATTATGTGCGGACGAAAGGCTTCACCGTTACCGCCAACCTGTTTTGCCGCCGCACCGATTTTGAAAAAATTGGTCCCTTTCGAACTGAATTGTCTGAAGACAAGGAGTGGTGCCACCGCGCCATCGCCCAAGGCTATTCGCTTGGCTATGCCAAGACAGCGGAGGTCGCCCACCCGGCGCGGCATGACTGGCCGGAATTGAAAGCCAAGTTCCGCAGGATCAATCAGGAAAGCTATTCCTATTTCATCCTGTCCAAAAAATATGGACGGCTGCTCTGGTTGCTCCGCAGTTTTGCCCTGCCGCTTTCCATCCTGCCGCATGGCCTGAAAGTGCTCACCACACCAAAACTCCACCGTTCCGCTGATCGTTTGTCCGCGCTGGCCATATTGATCCGTCAACGCCTGTGGCGCTTTGCCCATGCCTGGCGCCTGTTGCTGACAGACCTCAAAGGATGAGCGCGATGCACGTCGCCATCGTCATTGTCGGTTTCCGAAATCTTGCAGACATCCAGCATTGCCTGACCGCGATCGGGCAGTCCACCTACGCCGATTTCGAGGTTATGATCTGCGAAAATGGCGGCGATCAGGCCTTTGCAACACTGACCGAAGCCCTCCCCCGCACCCTTGACGCTGGCCAGCCCATCCGCGTGGTCAAGGCCCCCGGCAATGTCGGCTATGCAGGCGGCGTCAATATCGGCATGGAGGAAACGCCGCACGCCGACGCATGGTGGGTCCTGAACCCCGACACCTTGCCCGATCCCGGCGCGCTCGCCGCTCTTGTCGCGCGACTGGCGAGGGGCGATTGTCAGGCCGTCGGCGGCACCCAGTATTTTTCGAACGGACGCGTCCAGTCGGACGGCG
>JAENVZ010000167.1 GCA_016650315.1 Alphaproteobacteria bacterium
GGTGTGATCCTTGCCGATGCCGACGTTGCGGCCCGGGTAGAATTTCGTTCCGCGCTGGCGGACCAGAATGTTGCCGCCGATGACCTCCTGGCCACCGAACTTTTTTACGCCAAGGCGTTTGGACTCTGAATCGCGACCGTTACGCGAGGAGCCGCCTGCTTTCTTATGTGCCATCTTCTATGCTCCTTATCTGCTCAGGCTTCGCCGGCTTCCGCGGCGGGGGCAGCCTCGGCCTTCGCGGCCTTCTTCGGTGCGTCCTTCTTTTCAGCGCCGATGCTCAGGATCCGCAGGATCGTGAGCTGCTGACGATGACCATTCTTGCGGCGATAATTGTGCCGACGGCGCTTTTTGAAGACGATAACCTTTTCGCCCTTCGCCTGCGCAATGATTTCGGCCGAAACGGTCAGGCCCTTGGTGTCCTTCAGTTCCGCGCCTTCGCCAGCGAGCAGAACATCGTCCAGCGCAATTGTCGCACCGGCTTCACCAGCCAGCTTCTCAACTACGATCTTGTCTCCTGCGGCAACACGATATTGCTTGCCGCCCGTGCGCACAACAGCGAACATGGCTTATCTCTTCATTCTAAAATGCTAGCGCAAGCCAAATGACAATAGCCAAATGCCTCCGCGCGGGAAAGCCGGTCCGCTAATGGATTGAGTCCCGCCTGTCAACGCTTTTGGCGGGCACGGCGGGATTTTCCCGGTCATCTCTGTCAGGGCGCGCTGTGCCCCAGCCATGCCAGCGCCGCCGCGATCGTCAGCACTGAAATTGTGGTCGACAATAATATGGAACCCGAGGTTACTTTGCCATCCCTGGCATAGAATTCGGCGACCATGAAGGGGCCAGTGCCGGTCGGCAGGGCGGCCATGATAATGGCCATGACCGCGATTTCGTGAGGGAGGTGCAGTATATAAATGGCGAGAAGCGCCGTCAGCGCCGGATGTGCGACAAGTTTGATCGCAGTCAGCGTCAGAACGAACGGGTTGGTCACTGCCTCCCGCAACGGGCGCGCTGCAAGGAACAGGCCAATGGCGACCAACGCTGCCGGACTTGCCGCTCCACCGAGCAACGAGACGAATGTATTCACCGGTTGGGGCAGGGGGATGCCTGTCATCCACCAGCCAAAGCCAGCAAGCGGTGACATGACGATGGGGTTGCGTAGCATGGACTTTCCGACTTTCGTCGCGACGACATGTCCGCGTTGGCCGCTATGTTGCGCAAATTCGATGAGAATGATGGAGGCAGCAAACAAGCACATAAGGGTCAATGCCGCCGCGATGACCACAAAGGGCCGGCTCGCTTCACCAAATAGCAGGAACATCAGTGGAAAGCCGACATAGGCCGAATTGGAATAAGACGCGTTCAATCCATCGACACTCATGTCGGCCAGATTGAGACCGCGTACCTTGCCGACGATCAGACCCAATATGAAAGCTGCAAAACTGCCGACTACCGATGCTGCCACAAAGCCGGGATGCCAGACGGCCTGCCAGTCCGTGGTCGCCACCACGTCGAACATCAGGCATGGCAGGGCCAGCCAGACAACGAAGCGGTTAAGCTCGCTGCTGGCTTGTTCACCCAGCAAGCCCGCCTTGCGGCTGCCATAGCCAGCAAGGATGATCAGAAAGACAGGAAGAATGATCAGGGCGGTGGAGAGCATGGCTGTCTGGCCCTAACCTTTTCCGGTGCGGTTGCCAATGCGGCTCGCCGTGCATAGATGGGAGCTATGAAACTGCGCGCTTATATTCAGATGCTGGCCCTGTTCCTGGCGGGATGCGCCAGCAACGGTTCTGGCAGCTATCCTTCACTTGCCAAGCGACCCGTTGAATCCAGCAACGGAGCGGCTGTCAGCGCACCTGTATCCCAACCCGGTCCTGTCGATACAGCACTGGAGCGGGAGGTTAATGGCTTGATGGATAAAGCACGGGCAGGAGCCGCGGCCTTTGATGCGCACGTCCATGATGCCGAACAACGGGTCGCGGCGGCGAAGGAGTCGGCCATTTCAAGTGAGGCCTGGGTTACGGCGCAGGTCGCGATTTCCAATCTGGACAGTGAACGGTATGACAGCGTATTCGCGCTTGCCAGCCTGGACACCCTCTATGTCAACCGTCTGAAGGCTGTCACCGCCAACGATGCGCGGAGCAGCGGCGTTGACATGATTGACCGGGCGAGGGGCGATGCCCTGGTCATAATCGACCGGCAGAATGACATATTGGATGCGCTGAAGAACCGGTTGCGAACGCCCTGACCAACAGCCCTGCTTCAGTCGTTCCGATCGGTTGGCAGATCCTGTAAGGTGATCCCGATACGGCGCATATGTTCAGCGATGGCAGGCCATGTTTGTTGTAGAAAGCGGGTACGTTCCATATTGCGCAACCGGTGAGTTGCGCCATCCGCAACAAACATGCCGATCCCGCGCCGGACAATGACCAGTCCGTCATCCTGAAAACTTTGATAGGCCTTGGCGACCGTCAACGGATTGGCGCCCTGTTGCGCGGCGAAGGCGCGGACCGAGGGTAATATGGCGCCGTCCTGGTATTCGCCATCGAGGATCGAGGCAGAAATAATCTCACGCAGGCGCAGATAGACAGGTTTGCCTTCGTCATTCATACTGCATGAGTGACATAATACAGCGAGTCTCGTCAATTGTGAAATGAAAGTATCATTTCTGGTTTTAATTTGAAACTATATGTCCCAGACGGAGACTCGTTCATCATAATCTGGCCGGGGGCGCTCTTCCAGCGGTCTGGATGGGGTGCCAAGGAACAGGAAACCAGCGATTTTCTCCGGGGCATGGCCAAAGGCGTCCCGGACATCGCTGTTATATGTGGGCCAACCTGTGAGCCAGCCGCCGCCAAAACCAAGCGCAGTTGCGGCGTGAAGCAGGTTCATGCACGCCGCCCCAGCCGACAGTTCCTGTTCCCAGAGCGGTATCTTGCTGTCTTCCGCTGGCGACGACAGGGCAACGACCAGCGCTGGCGCCTGATGCGCGAATTGCGCCATCGCCTCTATCTCCAACCGTCCAGCTTCCGGCTTTTCGGCGCGATAGGCAGTGGTGAGGCGTTCTGCGAGCGCCTCCCGCTGGTCAGCACCGATAATGACGAACCGCCAGGGCGCAAGCTTGCCATGATCAGGCGTGCGCATCGCGGCGGTCAAGATTTGCTGTATCTGGCCGGCATCCGGGCCGGGTGCGATCAGGTCGCGTGGCTTGGCTGAACGGCGGGTAAGGCAATAGCGGATGGGGGAGGAGAAATCGTTGAACATGAGCCAGCCTATATTCCAGCGTGTCACAGGCGGCAAGCACAGGGCCAGCTTTACATGTGCGTGACTGGTCCTTGAAACAATGTTCTTCCCAGACGCAATTTTTTGGTTAGTCTGCAGACTATTGAAGCAGTCAGGCAGGCTGTAAAAAGATCTGGGAGTATGGCCCTGATGGCAAGCGGCTACATGGCGACCGGCAAGGAGGAATCCAGCTTTCTGGGTCATCCGACGGGGCTGTTCGTCCTGTTTTTTGCCGAAATGTGGGAGCGTTTTTCCTATTACGGTATGCGGGCGCTGCTGATCTTTTACCTGGTGCAGCACTGGATGTATTCCGATGAACAGGCGTCGGTCATATACGGGGTCTATACCGCGCTGGTTTATATTACGCCGGTGATCGGCGGTTATCTGGCCGACCGGTATCTGGGACAGCGAAAGGCAGTGCTGTTCGGCGCTGTGATCCTGACCTGCGGTCATTTCCTGATGGCGTTCGAAGGCGAAGGGGGGCAGGGCAGCGCCGCGATCAATGTCTTCTGGCTGGCGCTATCCTTTATCATCGTCGGTTCGGGTTTCCTGAAGGCCAATATCTCCGTGATCGTTGGCCAGCTTTATTCCCGTACCGACGTCCGGCGTGACCCGGCCTATACGATTTTCTACATGGGCATCAATCTGGGCGCGGCGCTGGGCGCCATTGTCGCGGGTTATCTGGGGCAGACTTATGGCTGGCCCTATGGCTTTGGTTCGGCGGGCTTTGGTATGTTGCTGGGCCTTTTCGTCTTCATGTGGGGCAAGCCCTATTTGCTGGGGCACGGCGAAGCCCCCGACCCCGCACGGCTGGCTTCGCCGGTTGCGGGCATAAGGTTTGAATGGCTGCTCTATATATTGAGCATAATGTCGATAGGTGTCGTTTGGTGGTTGATCCAGAATCAGGCGCTGGTGGGCAGCTTGCTGGGCGTGGCCGGGGCGATATTGGTATTTTATGTGCTCTATACGGCCGTGGCAAAGCTGCCCGCGCAGGACCGGGACCGGATATTTGCGGCCATGTTCCTGATCTTTGGTTCCATCCTGTTCTGGGCGCTTTTCGAACAGGCGGGGTCCTCGCTCAACCTCTATACCGACCGGCAGGTGGACCGCACGATGCTCGGCATTGATGTGCCCGCGTCGGTATTCCAATCGATCAATTCGATTTATATCGTGACCCTTGGCCCAGTGTTTGCGGTCATGTGGACGGTGCTGGCAAAGCGGGGGCTGGAGCCTTCGACCCCGGCGAAATTCGGATTGGGCCTGATCCAGCTTGGCGCCGGTTTCCTGGTGCTGGTCTGGGGCGCGGCGGCAGCGGGACCGGGGAACCTGACGCCTGTGTTGTTCATCTTTCTGATCTATCTGCTGCATACCACCGGGGAATTGTGTCTGTCGCCGGTGGGGCTATCCGCCATGAACCGGCTGGCGCCCGCCCATATGGCGAGCCTGATCATGGGGACGTGGTTCTTTGCTTCGGCAGCCGGCAATTTTTCGGCCGGGCTGATCGCAGCGGCAACCGGAGCGGAGGGCGCTGGCCCCGAACGCGTAACCAACGTTTATAATGTTGTGGGATGGGTGGGCGTTGCGGTCGGTATCGGTGTGGTCGTGATTTCGCCATTGATCCAGAAATTCATGCATCTCGATTTGCTGCGCGATGACGTTCATCACGCCATGGCGGGTGAGCAGGAGATTGGCGAACCGGCTGCGGCGGGTGTGAATACGCGCGGGGAGACGCGCTGATGCCGGGTGAATTCCAAAAGGTATGTGAAAGGTGAGTCCGATGACGTCCCTGATCGCCGCATGTGTGGTTTTCGTGGGGAGTCATTTCCTCCTGTCCCATCCTTTGCGCGCGCCTTTGATCGCGCGGATGGGGAAAGGCATGTTCCTGGCCTTTTATTCGCTGGTCGCGCTGATGAGCTTTCTGTGGATGATCTATGCCTTTCGCGCGACGCCTGGCGGCACGGCCTATTGGGCATCGTCAGATGCTCTTTGGGCCATAGCGAGCGCGGCCATGCTTTTTGCCAGCATATTGTTTGCAGGATCGCTGTCGGGCAATCCGGCACTCCCTGACCCCCGCGCCCGGATGTATGTGACCAAGCCAGCCGAAGGGGTGTTTACCATCACCCGCCATCCAATGATGTGGTCGTTCATCCTTTGGAGTACAGTACATATCGTCCTGATGCCGACCAACGCCAATATCGTCCTGGCGGGCAGCATCATCTTTCTCGCCTTTTTCGGGGCGTTGGCGCAGGATCGCAAGAAGGTGCGGCAACTGGGAACGGGATGGCAGGGGTGGCGCGGGCGGACGGCCTTTGTCCCTTTCGGGATGCAATTGGCCGGAAAGGCGGGATGGCGTGATGCCATTCCTTCCATGGGAGAATTCACCGCCGGTACGATCATATGGCTGGGTGCAACCTGGGCGCATGGCGGTATGGGGGCGGGGATCTGGCGCTGGATATAGGTTGGGCGGGGAATGGTCATGCTGGGAATGGCCATGCTGGGAATGGATTGCTGGTCAATTTCCGGTATAGCTGCCTGAGGGGAATCTTGAGCGATAGCGGGTGAAGGCCTTGAAGAATTTATGAGCAGGAAGTTTTTCGGGACCGACGGCATCCGTGGTCGTACCAACGCCTGGCCGATGACGGCGGAACTGGCGATGAAGGTCGGCATGGCGGCGGGCGCGCATTTCCAGCGGGGCACACACCGGCATCGCGTCGTGATCGGCAAGGATACCCGGCTTTCTGGCTATATGGTCGAAAATGCGTTGGTCGCGGGTTTTACCAGCGTTGGCATGGATGTGGTGCAGTTCGGTCCCATCCCGACGCCTGCCGTCGCCATGCTGGCGCAAAGCATGAGGGCCGATCTGGGCGTCATGATCTCGGCCAGCCACAATCCCTATTTCGATAATGGAATCAAGCTGTTCGGACCTGATGGTTACAAGCTTTCCGACGAAGACGAGTTGAAGATCGAATCCCTGCTGGAGAGCAATATTCCGCTCGCCAGTTCGCAGGACATCGGCCGCGCCCGCCGGGTAGAGGATGCGCGGGGCCGCTATATCCATGCGGTGAAGTCCAGTTTCCCCCATCATTTGCGCCTCGATGGCCTGAAAATCGTGATCGATTGCGCAAACGGCGCGGCCTATCAGGTGGCGCCCTCCGCACTATGGGAATTGGGCGCGGAGATTGTTGCCATTGGCGTTAGCCCTGATGGCCTGAACATCAATGATGGCTGCGGATCGACCGCGCCCTTGTCATGCCAGGAAACGGTGGTGGCGTCGGGCGCGGATATGGGCATCGCTCTGGATGGCGATGCGGACCGGCTGATCGTGGTCGATGAAAAGGGCCAGATCATTGATGGCGATCAGATCATGGCGCTGATTGGCAGTAGCTGGGCCAGGGCGGGAACGCTGCGCGGGGGCGGTCTGGTCGCTACGGTCATGTCCAATCTGGGGCTGGAACGGTTCCTGAATGGGCAGGGGATCGACCTTGTCCGCACGAAGGTGGGCGATCGTTATGTGCTCGAACAGATGAAACGGGGCGGTTATAATGTCGGCGGGGAACAGTCGGGCCACATGATCCTGACCGATTACGCGACCACGGGCGATGGGACGATTGCGGCGCTGCAGGTGCTGGCCGCCGTGGTTGCAAGCGGCAAGCCTGCCAGCGAAGTGCTGCATCAGTTCGATCCGGTGCCGCAGCTTTTGAAAAATGTGCATTATACGTCTGGAAAGCCGTTGGAAAATGACGCTGTAAAGCAAGTGATCGCGGGTGCGGAACGGGAACTGGACGGTTGCGGCCGGCTGGTGATTCGGCCTTCAGGCACGGAACCTGTCATTCGCGTTATGGCAGAAGGCGACCGTGAAGATCAGGTGCGCGACGTGGTCGATCGTATCTGCGCGGCGGTGGAGCGGGCGGCGACTTGAACAGCATCGCGCGCATATTGGTGATTGCCGGGTCCGACAGCGGCGGCGGAGCGGGGATACAGGCGGACATCAGGACCATCACCACGCTGGGCGGTTACGCGATGACCGCGATCACGGCGATCACGGCGCAAAATACGCTGGGTGTGCAGGGTGTGCATCCGGTGCCTGTGGACATGGTACTGGCGCAGATTGACAGCGTAGTTACCGACATCGGCGTGGACGCAGTGAAAATCGGTATGATCGGTTCGGCGGGAACCGCTCAAGCGGTGGCCGATTATTTATTCGCTCTCGATCGTCGTTCCCGCGAAGGCGGGGATCCATCTCCCATGCCGGTCAAGCAAAATTTGGCGTCAGGAGATGGGTTCCCGCCTTCGCGGGAACGACGAAATTTTGTTCCCATCGTCTTTGATCCTGTCATGGTTGCGACCAGCGGATCGGTTCTGGCCGATGCGGACACTATTGCCGCCTTCGAACGGTTGATACGGATTGCTACGGTCGTCACGCCCAATATTCCTGAGTTGGAAGCCTTGGGCGGCGATGGTATTGCCAGTCTTCTTGGTTGCACCGTGCTGGCCAAGGGTGGGCACGGTGCAGGCGGCATATTGGTGGACCGGCTGTTCGATGCAGGCGGCGAGATCGCCCGTTGGGAGGACGCACGCATCGACACGCCCCACACCCATGGCACCGGCTGCACGCTGGCGAGCGCCATTGCAGTCGGGTTGGGGCAGGGCATGACGCTGACCGGCGCTATTGCGCGGGCGCGGCACTATGTCCGTGCTGCCCTGTTGGCGGCACCCGGTCTGGGCCATGGCCACGGGCCGATGGGGGTGCCGCGCGATGCCTGATTTCTCCCATGAAGATCGACACGACGGCCCTGTGGCGGGAGTCGATGAGGCGGGACGTGGGCCGCTGGCTGGGCCAGTGGTAGCCGCCGCCGTGATCCTTGACCGGCAAGCGGTGCCCGATGGCCTGGACGACAGCAAGAAGCTGACGGCGCGGCGTCGTGCGGGTCTGGATGGAGATATCCGCCGGTCGGCGATCGGCTTTGGCATCGGCATCTGCACCGTCGAGGAAATTGACGCACTCAACATCCTGTGGGCAACGATGCTTGCCATGCGCCGCGCGGTGGAAGCGATGGCGCGAGAGTGCGCGCATATATTGGTGGACGGCAATCGCTGCCCGGACTGGCGCTGGTCATCGACGGCGGTGGTGGAGGGGGACGCCAAATGCCTGACCATCGCGGCGGCCTCGATTTTGGCAAAGGAAGAGCGTGACCGGATGATGGCGGCGGCGGCGCTGGATCACCCCCATTATGGCTGGGAACGCAACAAGGGCTATGGCACGAAAGAGCATCTCGATGCCCTGCGTCACCATGGGCCGACCCCACTTCACCGCCGCAGTTTTGCTCCGGTGGCGCAATTATTGCTGCTTTGAAACGAAAGCTGCGCGAAAAAATTCGCTGAGTCCTTGTGGCAACACCCACGACATGTTGAGTCTGAAATGGTGTTGTGGACTCTATATGTCGTGGGGACTCGTTTCGTTCTCATGGTGTTAACTATTTTGTGAGGCTTAAACCCTAAGCTTTTGAACTTGACGGAAGACTTTCAAGGACTCATCCCTATGGCAACAACGGGGGTCACGAAGAATATGGGTGTCATGGAACGCGTTTCGACGCGCAAGAGAAAGCCGGCTGAAAAACCAGCCGTGGCGATTGAAACCGATCGCCTGATCCGGGGCGATTGCATCAGTGCGATGGCGGCGCTGCCCGATGCGTGCGTGGACATGATCTTTGCCGATCCACCCTATAACCTTCAGCTTGGCGGCGACCTGTTCCGGCCCGAAGGCGGCCGTGTGGATGCGGTCGACAATGACTGGGACAAATTCGACACGCTGGCCATCTATGACGCCTTCACCAAATCCTGGCTGGAACAGGCGCAGCGCATATTGAAGCCCAACGGCACCATCTGGGTGATCGGCAGCTATCACAACATCTTTCGCGTCGGCGCATCGTTGCAGGACCGGGGCTTCTGGATCCTCAACGACATTATCTGGCGCAAGGCGAACCCGATGCCCAATTTCAAGGGCACGCGCTTTACCAATGCGCATGAAACCCTCATCTGGGCGTCGAAGGGTGAGAATGCGCGCTACACCTTCAACTATCGTTCGATGAAGACATTGAATGACGAGCTTCAGATGCGGTCCGACTGGGTCATGCCGATCTGCGGCGGCCAGGAACGGATCAAGCGCAACGGGACCAAGGCGCATCCGACGCAAAAGCCCGAAGCGCTTTTATACCGCATCCTTCTGGCCTGCACGAAGCCGGGCGATATCATCCTTGATCCTTTCTTTGGCACCGGCACGACGGGCGCGGTCGCGCGCCGACTTGGCCGTCACTGGATCGGTATCGAGAAGGAAGAGGATTATTGTTCGGTCGCGCTGGAACGCATCGCCGCATCCCTGCCGCTCGATGAATCCGCGCTCACCATCATGCAATCGCCCAAGTCGCAGCCCAAGGTAGCGTTCGGCACGCTGGTGGAAAATGGCTATATGAAGCCGGGAACGCAGCTTTTCGACATCAAGCGCCGCTGGAAAGCCACCGTTCGCGTGGACGGGTCGTTGCAGGCGGATGGAGAGGCAGGGTCGATCCACAAACTTGGCGCTACACTGCAAAACGCGCCGTCCTGCAATGGCTGGACCTTCTGGCATTATGAGGATGCAGGCAAGTTGAAGCCCATCGACGCGGTTCGGCAAACCTACATATTGGCGACAGAGCCCTGACCTTCTCCCCGCTCTCTGCTCTCCCCGCCGACGCGCGTATATATCTGCGTCCCTGCAACTTTGTTGACTCGCCCGTCGGTCTGGATGGCCGCACGGCGCGGTTGGGGCAGGGCCTCCTCTGGTTCAGCGCCGTTGAACTGACCGCCATGCTGGACGGCAAGCGGGTATATCGCGATCTGATAGCGGTAGAACAGTTGGAGGATGCCTTTGATGCGCTTCCCAACGCGAGTCAGGTCCGTGCGATGATGGAGGGCTTTGCCCGTCCGCGTCCGCCGCTGACTCTGGGTGAACGGGTGATCCGTTTCGATGTGCCGCATGTCATGGGCATATTGAACATGACGCCCGACAGCTTTTCCGACGGCGGCAAGCATCTGGGCGACCCCGCTGCGGCGGCGGACGCGGGCTTTGCGATGATTGAAGCTGGTGCGGCCATGATTGATGTCGGCGGGGAATCGACCCGGCCCGGTGCGGAGGCTGTCTGGGAAGGCGACGAGATCAAGCGCATCGTTCCCGTGATTGAACGGCTTGCCAAAGGCGGGGTGCCGGTGTCGGTCGATACGCGCAAGGCGTCCGTCATGGAGGCGGCGCTGGCGGCGGGTGCGCATCTCGTCAATGATGTCAGCGGCCTGCTCCATGATCCGCGCAGCATGGACGTGGTGGCGAAGGCCGGTTGCCCGGTGGTGCTGATGCATGCGCCATCGAGCGGCGATAATCCTCATGCCGGGGGCAGTTATGGCGATGCCGTGACCGACGTTTATGACTGGCTTGCTGAGCGCGTGGATGCGGTCGTCTCCGCTGGCATATCGCGCGACCACATCATCATCGATCCCGGCATCGGTTTCGGCAAGGCACTCCAGCACAGCCTCGCCATCTGCAACGGCCTCGCCATGTTTCAGGGGCTTGGCCTGCCGTTGGTCTTTGGCGCCAGCCGCAAGCGCGTGATCGGCGCGCTGTCTCATGAGGCTCCCGCCGATGCGCGGCTGGGCGGATCAGTGGCGATGGCCCATCATGCAATCCAGATGGGTGCGCAGATCGTGCGTGTTCATGATGTGCCGGAAACGCTGCAGGCCGTTCACGTCTGGCGCGGCCTACGTGATGCGGCGATTATGGCGGGGTGACGCTTTCGGGGTAATCCGCCCGCACGAAATACAGACCATCTGGCGGGGCATTGAGGCCCAGGGCTTGCCGGTCCTTTGCCTCCAGCGCCGCTTTCAGGTCGTCCGCGCTCCATTTGCCCATGCCGACCAGCGCAAGGCAACCCACCATCGAGCGTACCTGATGATGCAGGAAGGACCGGGCGGCGGCGTGGATGAAAATATGGTCGCCGTCTCGCTCTACATTGAGCCGGTCGAGCGTCTTGACAGGGCTTTGCGATTGGCACTGGACCGACCGGAATGTCGTAAAGTCGTGATGGCCCACCAATATTTGCGCGGCCTTATGCATGGCGTCGTCATTGAGTTCCAACCTGATCCGCCATACCCGGCTCGCCTCCAGCGCCAGCGGTGCGCGACGATTGACGATGCGATATTCATAGGACCGACCGATACAGGAAAAGCGGGCGTGCCAATCATCGGCCACGATGTCGCAGCCAATGATCGCCACTGGCTGAGGCCGCAATTTGGCGTTTAGGCCCTCCATCAGCCGAAACGGCGTGATGGTCTTCGCAATATCCAGATGCGCCCGCATGGCAAGGCCGTGCACCCCCGCGTCCGTGCGTCCGGCGGCGTGGACGGCGCTTCGCTCGCCTGTGATAGCGAAGGCAGCATCTTCTATGGCCTGTTGCACACTGGGGCCATGCGGCTGCCTTTGCCAGCCCATATAGGGGCGGCCATCAAATTCGATGGTGAGGGCGAAGCGGGTCATGCGGGCATCCGTTCGTCCCGAGCGAAGTCGAGGGAC
>JAENVZ010000168.1 GCA_016650315.1 Alphaproteobacteria bacterium
ATGAATCGCTGCAGATGCACGAACAGGATCGCGTGCAACGCCATCAGCGCCGCCGCCACCACGGTCGCCAGCCCGGCATAGCCGCCAAGATTGAAAGCGGTCGCGAAGACCACGTCGGCCAGCCATTCCATCGCCACCCACGGATGGCCGGCGGCGGTAAAGGAGAATGGATCGGCCGCCGGCACCGCGTGATGCCGCAGCATCCACTCCCCCGCCGCGACGTGCCAGCTGACATCGCCATCGTCGAAGGTCTTGGACGCCCCGGCCAGGCCGAGCGGCATGCCGAGCACCAGGAACAGGAACAGCGCTTTCCCGGCCAGCGCTTCGCGCGTTATCTCGGTCTTTGCGCGGACGGATTCAGATGTCATCGCACGAGCCTACCATGGCCGAGGGAAACTCCAATGCCGCTGTGTCTCGAGCGCGGACAGTCCGCACTACGCGTTCGTGCTTTGAGCGCGTTTGGCTAGAGTTTGAGCATGTCGCGGGGGCATTTTTATAGTTTACTCGGTCGTGGGAATTTTCGCGGTGGCAGGGTCAGGTCGCGATTTTAGTCCTTGTCGTTCGCCGCTCCGTCGCTCCGTCGCTTTCCATATCAGCCAGGCGCCCAATGTCCCGGCAATGCCGTCCGACACATAATGCCAGCCAAAATGCACCGAACCAAGAAAGATCAAGGCGTAGAATGTGGTGGCTCCAATGTATGCTGCGCGGTGATAACAGCGAGCCGCGAACATCAGCAGCGCTGCAACCGCAACGTGGACAGACGGCATCGCGGAAATGCCCATCGCCAATCCATTGTTTCCTGTCTGGTAGGCCTTGGCAAGCAAGGCTTGCGCGTGTTCATTCCACGGCGCGTCGGCAAGCGGTAACAGACCACTGAAGCGTGCGGCGTAGGGGTGCCCGATTAATCCGAGAAAGCAAGGACCGGCAGAGGACAAGATGGTGGCCAGGACAATGCCGATGATGCTCCACACAGCAAAAAATGAGAGAAAGAATCGCCGCTTTAAATCATCCGAAGCGAACAAAGAGAAATAGATCACTGCCCCGGTCCACGCCGGGAACCACATACCGTAAGCGATGTCGAGAAAGCGTGTTCCAACGGGGCCGATGATGGCGTGAGTTAATCGCCACGGGTCTGTTCTAAACACAAGCCGGTCAAGGTCGCTCAGGAAACCGTCGAGTGCGAACGGATGAATGCGCGGGATCATCACCTTGAAGGTGCCGAATGCGGCTAGGAACACGAAGGTCAGAACCAGCGGACCAAGCTGAGAAGCAACTTTAGCTGGCGCAGCGTATCGCTTGCCTACAGCCATCAACCGCGAACGAGGATTCGGCTCACGCTCCCACAGGGCGAGCCACATAATGTAGATGACCAGCGCCAGGGTTGCCAGCAGCGCAATCAGGGCTAAAGACGCAATCAATAAGGGCGATATTGCCGGTTGAACGGCACCGAACCATGTGAAAAGAGCCTGACTACCCAGCACCGCCAATAGCGCCGCAAGACCAAGCTGCGTGAGAAGTTTGCTCATGGGCCAGAATAGTCACGCGATCACCATGCATCAACGCCCTTCGATTGCGACAGCCGCCCAAACGCAAATTACACTTCCCATCGCAACCGAGGGAAACCAACCATGCAGCCTCCCCACGTCGCCCCGTGACGCCACTATATTCGCTGGACCCCTTAGTCTGATGGAAGTGGCCCTCATCTGGAAATGGAACAGAGACTAGCTTTCACCCATTTACCGCATTGAAACGCTCGCGCCCTTAGGGAGGAAGTCCGGGCGCGCAGTCAGTCAGGCGGAATGATGTTCGTTGAATATAAGCGCAGGATGCAGGCCAAATCGGCGGCGTTGCTGCTGTCGATCGAAACCCGGCTCGACCGTTTGATGATGGCTTGGTTGCTGGTGGCGGGCTTGGCATCGGCGCTGCGAATTGCGACCAGCCAGTTGCAGGCGCCGCTCAATGCGGCCGGGCTGTTTCCCTATCTGTTGCTGATCGTCGCTCCCTTTGCGTCGATGGTTCTCGCGCTGCGCTGGTTCGCCGACGGCGACCGGCTGCCGCGGCCGAAGCTTCGCCTTGCTCGCGCGGGCCAGTGGCGCCCGGTGTCCGCTTCGGCGGCGCGCGCGCACCCACTTTACGGCGCCGGTGGCCTAATGGTTTCGCTTCTGGTCGGGATGCTGATCAACGTGCCGGTGCGGGCGGCCGAATATCTGGCGGCCATGCCGGCGCTCAGCGGCCAGGTTCCTGCCTGGCTGTCGACGCTGCACATGGTGATGACCCTCGACGTCGTACTGCTGTCGAGCCTTTACACCATTGCCTTTGTTGCCGCGCTGCGCCGGGTGCCAATGTTCCCGCGCCTGCTGGCCGCCATCTGGATGATCGACCTGGTCATGCAGCTTAGCATCGCCAAGGTGACGGTCGCAGTCGGCGGCCTGCCCGTGGACGTGGCGGCGGCGCTGCAGGGGTTGCTCGAG
Organism: Alphaproteobacteria bacterium; assembly: GCA_016650315.1. GTDB lineage: Bacteria > Pseudomonadota > Alphaproteobacteria > Sphingomonadales > Sphingomonadaceae > Rhizorhapis. The sequence goes on from JAENVZ010000168.1 coordinate 2,472, forward strand.
GGCAATGTCAAAAAGGTGCTGATCAGCATCGCGTTGTGGCTGCCGTATTTGCTGCTCTCGACGCGGGTAAACGTCACGTACCGGAGCCGGATTCCAGCCTGATCGCATCGGCCAGGTGGATGCGGCCCCGACTCGGGGGTGCTAACCCACAAGAAATGCGCCGAAATTTGTTTCGAAGCCGACATCACCCGTGATGATTGGGTGACATTTTGTCCATTTTTGGGACAGTTCGCTCCATTCATAGAATCCTGATGAACGGCGATTTGTCGGGCAAAATCAATGCTATGATGCACGTCCAGGCAGGAACGATCAGTTAACAGCCCCTAAACGGGAATGGTTGACAAGAAGTTAACGTCAGCGCAGCCCTTTGATCAGCTGAGCGGCTCGGGGGCGGTTCTGGCGTGCACCAAATCAAGGACTTAACGTCCACGGGGGGTGCGCTCTATCTGCGTTCTTTTCTCTCGACCTCCGCGAAGCAATCCTCGTGCCGC
>JAENVZ010000169.1 GCA_016650315.1 Alphaproteobacteria bacterium
CAGGGCGCACTGTCGTTGCCCGCAGACGCAATGCCGACGAAGGGGCGAGCGATGTCCTCTTCAGTCAGGCCCATGGCGTAATAATAGCTGCGGTGCGGTGCGCGCTCCGGCCCCACGGAAACATGCCGGCTGGGGAGTTTTTGCTTGTCAAAAGTGTTAGTCATATCCTGTCCTTTATCGTGAAGGCCTCTTTCCAAAAAGGGGCAGTTCACGCAAGAGAATTGCGGCACTCAATCAGGATCGGCGCGAGAATATCCGAGAATTTCCGCTGCCCTGCCGGGTCGCTTACCAGATCTTGTCGCATTTCGACACCCAAATAGGGGATGTCGTTGCCTTCACCATGGCGGTTCATTGTGGCGTTGAGAACTTTGCCCGAATAAGGAAGCTGGTCGCCGACATGAAGCCCCGCCGCCGCCAGCATCGGAATGGCGATACGCGCGGCGCGATCATCCTTATTATACAGGACGCCGATGTCCCATGGACGTGCTTCGCTGCGACTCTTGAGAGACGGCGTGAAGCTATGGAGAGATAATAATATTTGGGGCTGGTGCTCTGCAATCATGGCCGCCAGCATCTCATGATAGGGCCGCCAGAATCGGTCGAGGCGCGCTTCTATGTCGGCGTCATGATTGCCCGGAATCGCATGGCCGTCGCTGGAGCGGGGCAGCAGGCCATGGGCGTCTTCCTCCCGATTGAGGTCGATGACCAGACGCGATGCGCCGCCCAGTATCGCCGCACAATCAAGCTGACGTGTCAGGAGTTCCGCGACCTCCGCCACACCGATGTCGATGGCGATATGATCGTCCAGAAGGTCCCGATGGATGCCAAGGTCAATGTCGTAAGGGACATGGTTGGACGCATGATCGGCAACTACCAGCATAGCGGCGCCATTCATTTTCCCGATGATATGATAGGCTTCGGTCTTCATTCAGCGCACCTGTGACTCCATGATCCACCAATCGGGCCGGGCATTTTGCAGATCCGCCGCCGCCCTGGTCAAAGCAATTTCGTCGCGCAAGAGAGCGAAACAGGTCGCGCCTGATCCTGACATGCGGGCAAACACAAGCCCTTCCAGCCCCTCCAACGCCGCCAGCACGTCGGCAATCTGCGGCACCAGAGCCATGGCTGGCGATTGCAAATCGTTGCGCGCATGCGAAAGGATGTCCGACAGATTCAAGGCGGGCAGGGCACCACGATCCTGCTGATCCCAACCGGCAAAAACGGCTGCGGTGGAAAGGGCAGCACCCGGATTAACGAGCAAAAGTGGCGTACCCGAAAGGCCATCTATCCGGCCCGGTTCGAGTTTTTCTCCCCTCCCTGTCCCGACAAGCGTATGGCTGACAAAGCAGGCGGGAACGTCGGAACCAAGCTCCGCCGCGATAGGCAGCAAGTCGACTGAGCCATCCAGCCCCCAAAGCCGGGACAACAGCCGCAATGCCGCCGCCGCATCCGCCGATCCGCCGCCGATCCCCGAAGCAACAGGCAGGTTCTTGGCTAAATGCATGTCCGCGCCCAAAGTGACGTCATGACGCCGCCTTAAAGCGTCGGCCGCCCGCAGCACCAGATTATCCGGCCCGGCGTTCAGATCCCGCGCAAAAGGCCCCTCGATGGTCAGCAACAGCTCTCCATCCTCTCGCGCACTGGCGCTCAGCACATCACCATGTTCGGCAAAGGCGAACAGGCTTTCGATCTGATGAAAGCCGTCCGCTCGCCGTGCACGGACATGCAGGGCAAGGTTGATCTTTGCATAAGCGGTTTCAGTCAGCATCATGGCTGGATCAAGGCGCGGCAAAATCCGGGCGCAGGCCAAGCTCGATCTTTTTGGCTATGCGTCCCTGTCCCTGGTCATCGGCATAGATATAGGCGGCGTTCCAGGAATAGCGCGCTTCGAAACGCCGACCCGCCGCCCAATATGCGTCGCCCAGATGTTCATTGACCGTGGCGTCGTCCGGGGCGCCCAGCACAGCCCTTTCCAGAACAGGGATCGCCTTTTTGACATCGCCGTTGACATAATGCGCCCATCCCAGCGAGTCCGTGATCGCCGGATCGTCCGGTTTCAGGTCGCTGGCCTTTTCTATAAGAGCAAGCGCTGAGTCGACATTCTGCCGCCGCTCAATCTGTGCATAGCCCAGATAATTAAGGATGATCGGTTCATTGGGCGCAATTTTCTCGGCCTTTTCCAGCTCCGCCTTCGCCTCATCCCAACGCCCGGCCTGTTCAAGCGCTCCACCTTTCAACAGATAGAGCGACCAGGGAACAGGTTTCTCACCGAACAGGTCGATGGCTTTTTGATAGGCGTCAGCCGCCGCCGCGAAATCATCCCGGCGAGACAGCAGCCCGGCAAGACGGGCATAATCATTGGCATCTGCGTCCATCGCTGCCGCTGCGGCCTGCGCCATAACGAGCGCCCTGTCCTGATCGCCTGCAGCCAGCACCGCCGAGATGCGAACATCATTCGCCATATTGGCGAAAACCGAGCGCGGTTTTACGGCGGCCATTTCCTGCAACGCAAATTGCGGATGGTCCATCGCCAGCAATTGCCGGGCGACCGCTATACGATATTCATCGGCAGCCGGATCGGCGAACGATGCAATGCGTGCAATGGAGAGGGCCAGACTTCGGCTAGTTTCGCCGGACAAGTCTTCCGCCAATTGCATCAGCAACCGCGCATAACCCTGCGCCGCAGTGCGAACCTGCCATTTGGGCTTACGGCCTGACTCAATGGTCTGCCGCAACGCAGCGGCATCCTTGTTCGTAATATTCAGCAGCGCAAGCGCCGCATCCTTGTGTCCCAGATCCGCCAGCCGGGACGCCGCCGTCATCCGAAAACCGGGCAGCGTATTGGTGCGCAGCGACAACGCCTGCTCAATGAACGGCATTGCGTTGTCCGCATCGCCCATCGCGAGATATTGCAGCGCCTGATGATCGGCCAGATAGCGCCGTGTGAGCGCCGCTATATCCCTGTCCTGCGGTAGGGCAGGAGGCACATATTTACGTTCGGAAAGCGAGATCCAGCTCTCAACGACTGGAGCCAGAAACGCAAAATGCCGTTCACTAATCAGCCGCTGCGTCAGGAGGCGCGCCTTTGCCAGATCGCGTTTCTGCAACGCTTCTGATAGCAGCAGCAGCGGTCCATCGGGCGGCAGGGCCATATCCCGGTCAAGCCTGTGCGCGGCGCGCAACGCCAGCACCCGATCACCGCTCTCTATCGCCTGACGATAGGATCGCAGCGCCAGCACCAGGCTGTCCGGATCAAGCGCCAGCGCACGCCGGTAACTTTCCAGCGACTCCGCCAACGCTCCATCGGAGTCGGCCAGGCGCGCACGAGCATAGTCTTGCAGCGCCTCCTGCCCGGCGTCAAAGCTGGCATGGGCTGGTACGGCTAGTCCCGACAGCCCTGCAAACAGGCACAGCGATGTAATCATGGGCCTACATATTGGGATAGTTCGGGCCTCCACCGCCTTCTGGGACGACCCAGTTGATATTCTGGGTCGGGTCCTTGATGTCGCACGTCTTGCAATGCACGCAATTCTGCGCGTTGATCTGGAATCGGGGCGATCCTTCTTCCAGTCCCACCACTTCATAAACACCTGCAGGACAATAGCGCTGCGCCGGTTCGTCATAAAGCGGCAAATTGTGCTGAATGGGAACGCCGGGATCTTTCAGCTGAAGATGGACCGGCTGGTCTTCCTCATGATTGGTGTTCGACAGGAACACCGACGAGAGACGGTCGAAGCTGATGACACCATCGGGCTTGGGATAAGCAATCTTCGCGCACTGCTCCTTGCGCCAGAGCTTTGTGTAATCAGGCTCGTGCTTCATAGTGAACGGCAGACCAATTTTCAGCGTGCGCATCCACATGTCGGTGCCCGCAATCAGCGTGCCAAGCGTGTTGCCGAACTTCTCTATGGCGGGCTGGGCATTGCGGACCTGCTTCAATTCGCTGGCGATCCAGCTTGCATTGACGGCATCGCCATAGGCGGTCAGCGCATCACTCTCCCGCCCTGCCGAAATGGCAGCAAAAGCAGCTTCGGCCGCAAGCATCCCCGATTTCATTGCCGTGTGACTGCCCTTGATGCGCGGCACGTTCACAAAGCCCGCCGAACAGCCGATCAGCGCACCGCCGGGGAAGCTCAATTTCGGCACGGACTGCCATCCGCCCTCATTGATTGCGCGGGCACCATAGGAGACGCGGCGACCGCCCTCCAGAATTTCGCGGATCCTGGGATGCTGTTTCCAGCGCTGAAATTCCTCGAAGGGCGCCAGATGCGGGTTCTTGTAGCCAAGACCGACAACGAAACCGAGCGCGACCTGCCCATTTTCCTGATGATACAGGAAACCGCCGCCATAGGCGTCCGTCAGAGGCCAGCCCTGCGTATGGATGACACGACCAGGCGCATGTTTGGCGGGATCGATGTCCCACAATTCTTTCAGGCCAATGCCATAGGTTTGCGGCTGGCAATCAGCCTCCAGATCAAACTGGCGCTTCAATATCTTGGTCAGATGGCCCCGCGCGCCCTCTGCAAAAAAAGTATATTTGGCGTGCAGTTCAAGACCCGGCTGATAATCGGCCTTGTGGGTACCATCGTGCGCCACGCCCATATCGCCGGTCGCCACGCCCTTGACCGAGCCATCGTCATTATACAGGATTTCGGCAGCCGCAAAACCAGGGAATATCTCAACGCCCAGCCCTTCGGCCTGTTCGGCAAGCCAGCGACACAGATTGCCCAGCGATCCGGTATAGGTGCCCTTGTTGTTCATGAAGGGCGGCATCAGCACATGAGGCATTTCCCACTTGCCCTTCGCGGACAGAAACCAGTGCTGATTGTCGTTGACGGGCACTTGCGCGAGAGGGCAGCCCTGCGTCTTCCATTCCGGCAACAGTTCATCGAGCGCCTTTGGATCGACCACCGCGCCGGAAAGAATGTGCGCGCCCACTTCCGATCCCTTTTCAAGGATACAGACGGACAATTCCTGCCCCACATCATTTGCCAGTTGCTTGAGGCGAATGGCCGCTGAAAGGCCCGCAGGTCCCCCACCGACAATCACCACATCATAAGGCATGGATTCCCTGTTACTCATTGCTTTCTCCTTACCGCGCGGCCATGTCCTTCCGGTCGTCGCACTTCGTTCACGCTTGACCAGATTACCCGATGTTCGAACATTGACCGTTTCGTCAACCTCAGACTCTATCTTTCATGCGGGGTACAATGGAATATCGAACAGATCATACCATAGGCAATCTGCTTGGCTGGTGGCAACTGGCTGGCGTGGATACGCTTGTATCGGATAGCGGACATGGATGGCTGACTCCGGTTGAACCAGCCAAATCCGTAGCTGCGGCGGCGACAACCGATCATGCATCGCCCCAATCGTTTGGCGAAATGCCGACCAGCCTTCCCGAATTTCTGTCCTGGCTGAAGACCAGTCCGGATGTCCCGGAGGCCGCATGGGCGAACAACAGAATTTTACCCGAAATCACTCAGCCGCGCGATGTCATGGTCATTTCCGACATGCCGGATGCTGAAGATATGCAGGCAGACGCCCTGTTTTCATCCGGAGTCGGACGGCTGCTGGACGCCATGCTCGGCGCGATCGGTCTTGATCGGGGCGCAATCTATCTTTGCTCCCTTGCCAGCGCGCGGCCACCGGGCGGGATGTTCGATCCTGCCAGCGTCGAACGGCTGGCCCATATCATGCGGCGGCACATATCCCTTGCCGCGCCAAAGACACTGTTATTGCTCGGCGACAAGACCAGCCGTGCTCTGTTGACGGCGGATGCCCCGGAGGCAAAGGGAAAATTACAATTGCTTAACCATGATCGTGGCACTGTCGCTGCTATAGCCACGTTCCATCCGCGTTTTTTGATGCGTCAGCCCGCCGCCAAGGCTGAATGCTGGAGCGATTTGCAAATGCTGTTGAAGGGAATAGCGTCTTGAAATTCCGCGCCGTCCTCCTCGCTTCCTTGATGGCTCTCCCCATCTTGCCTGCTCACGCCAGTCCGACGGGGATGGAGAGCACCACAAAGGATGCGCATGACCGGAATATTCCCTTTCAGCTCAAGGCAGACGACAATGCCCGATATCGGGCCATTTTTGCCGCCATTCATGCGGAAAAGTGGGCGGAAGCAAAAAGCCTGATTGATGCAACGAACGATGTTTCGCTACGCGCGATAGCGCAGGCCGAACTGTATCTTGCGAAGAATTCGCCCAGGGTTGAACTGTTCGACATTCTCGCCCTGATCGACAAGGCTCCATCCATACCAGAGGCCGAAAAACTGACGCGGCTGGCGCAAAAGCGGGGTGCCACGATATTGCCGACACTGCCCCAGATTCAACAGCTCGCATGGTTCCCCGGATCGCCGCGCCGCACCGTGACAGCGACTATCCGCCAGGATGCCGCCGGGCAGGCGCTGGGTGAAATGATCCTGCCGCTGATCAAGAACGATGACCCTGCGGGCGCAGAGGCGCTACTCACTAACGCTGAATCCGGCCTGTCTCCCGAAGCGCTGACCGAATGGCGGCAAAGGGTGGCCTGGTCCTATTATATCGAAAATGACGACACCAACGCCCGCCGCATGGCCGCACGGGCATTGCAGGACGGAACCGGCCCCTGGCTGGCACAGGCACACTGGGTTGCGGGGCTTGCCGCCTGGCGTCAGAATGATTGCCAGACCGCCGCGCCCGCCTTTGAAAATGTCGCGGCGCGCGCCGACAATGATGATATGCGCGCGGCGGGCTATTATTGGGCGGCGCGCAGCCATATGGTCTGCGGTAATGCGCCAAAGGTTGAAAACCTGATGCGAAGCGCGACGCGCCTTGACGAAACCTTTTATGGTCTTCTGGCCCAGGAAGCATTGTCGATACAGGCGCCCGTCAATGCAATGAGCGCGCAATTTGATGGCGACGACTGGGCGCGGCTGAAAAACCATCAGAATGTCCGCATATCGATCGCGCTGGTGGAAATTGATGAAAATGAGCTGGCCGACGAAGTGCTGCGCCATCAGGCACGGATCGGCGCGCAGAACGAACATGATTCGCTGCTACGCCTCGCCCGCGGCCTGGACCTGCCCGAAACGCAGATCTGGCTGGCGCATAACGCGCCGGCAGGACAACGTCCCGATGCTTCGGCCCGTTACCCCATGCCGAAATGGACGCCCGATGGTGGCTGGCGGGTCGACAAGGCGCTGGTCTTTGCCCACGCCCTGCAGGAATCCAATTTCCGCGCTTCAGTCGTCAGCCCTGCGGGCGCACGCGGACTGATGCAGGTGATGCCCGGCACCGCCAGGCTGATGGCTGGCTCTGTGATCGACCCTGTCCAACTCAACAATCCGTCAACCAATATGGAATATGGCCAGCGCTATCTGGAAAGCCTGCGCGACATGAGCGCGACCGGCGGACTGCTGCCCAAGGTCATGGCCGCTTACAATGCCGGTCCAGCACCTGTAGGCCGCTGGAACAGTGAAGTTCACGACAATGGCGACCCGTTGCTGTTCATCGAATCCATTCCCTATTATGAAACCCGCGCCTATGTGACCATCGTCATGCGCAATTACTGGATGTATCAGCAGCAGGCCGGTAAAAAGACCAGCAGCCTTGCCAGTCTGGCGCAGGGATTGTGGCCACGCTTTCCCGGCATGAGCGGCGCAACTGCGGTGCGTGCCGATGCCAATGGAAGGTCTTTTGGTGCCGATTGACGAAAGCATCCCGTTTCAGCCGGTCCGCATCGCGGTCCTGACGGTTTCGGACAGCCGGACACTGGCCGAAGACCGGTCGGGCGACACGCTGGTCGAACGAATCGAAACGGCGGGGCATATCGTCGCGGCCCGTTATCTGGAAAAAGATAACAAGAGCGCCATCGTTTCCCATCTCCATGCCTGGATCGACAACTCCGAAATTGATTGCATCATCACCACCGGCGGCA
>JAENVZ010000170.1 GCA_016650315.1 Alphaproteobacteria bacterium
ATAAGTGATGCGTGGGGTGGTAATTATATTACGAATCTGCTACAATTAACACCAACGGACGCATATGTGTCCGAAGGAGAAATAAAGTCGCATGTTCTTCGGGTGAGTCGCTTTTGCGCCCAATGTTTTGGTGCAGCATGTGCGATCTGATCTCCCCAGATAGCTGAGAAAGGTTTCAAGAATGGCTGCCAAGGCGCTGTCTTTCGATGTAGGTGATTACGTAGTTTACCCCAAGCATGGCGTTGGCCGTGTCGTTGAGCTTCAAAGTCAGGAAATTGCTGGCATGGAGCTGGAGCTTTATGTCCTGCGTTTTGAAAAGGAGCGCATGACGCTCCGCGTTCCGACCAACAAGGCGGAAAGCGTCGGGATGCGCAAGCTGTCGTCCGACAAGACGCTGGGCGAGGCGCTCGACACGCTGAAGGGCAAGCCCCGGGTAAAGCGCACCATGTGGTCCCGCCGCGCACAGGAATATGAAGCGAAAATCAATTCGGGCGACCTTGTGTCGATTGCCGAAGTGACCCGCGATCTGTTCCGTGCGGATGACCAGCCCGAACAAAGCTATTCCGAGCGGCAGATTTTTGAAGCCGCGTCCAGTCGTCTGGCCCGTGAGTTGGCCGCGATGGAAGAAGTAGATGAACCGCGCGCTTTGGTGAAGATCCTCGAAATTCTTAACGAGGCCGCACCGAAATATAATCGGGAAAAAGTCGCCTGAGATTGTTTCCAGTGCATCGAATGAAGGCGGTCCTGCGTGTCCGCCTTTTTTCTTGGACGTTATTGTCGGCTTCTCTGTTTGGCAAAAAGGATTGCGCCGTGCAGGCGCGATGTCATGATGGCGACATGACCATGAAGATAGTGATGTGCAGCCTGATGCTGTCGACCGCTGCACCCGGTTTTGCAGAGGCGGCCACGCAGCAATATAGCGTAACCAATTTCGATACGGTCCGCATGCAGGCCCCTTTTCATGTGACCATTGTGACCGGTCAGGGCAATTCAGCGCGTGGCGAGGGTGAGCGGGATGCTCTTGACCGGGTTTCGCTGAGCGTGTCGGGTGGCGTTCTGACCATCCGCGCCTCGCGGTCGCGTGTTGGTCAGGAAAACGGCAATCCGGGTAAAGTCAGCCTGATCATTACAACCGCGACGGTACGCCGGGTGCTGATGGGCGGCAACGGCGTTCTGAGCATCAACGGGATGAAGGGCACGCGCGGGGACATTAATATGGCCGGCAATGGCGATCTGGAAATCAATGGCGTCGCGCTGGACCAGCTTGTCATCAATAGTGCGGGCAGCGGTCGTATTCGCCTTTCCGGAAGCGCAGGCGATGCGCGGGTGCAAGTCATTGGTGCAGGCAATGTTGAGGCTCCCCAGCTTGTCGCCAAAACACTGACCATCGACAGTCAGGGGCCGGGCAGCATCGTCCTGACTGCAACCGGAACGGCGGACGTGATAGTCAAGGGTTCAGGCGATGTGACTGTGCGGGGACGACCGGCGTGCAAAACCAGTCAGGCCGGAAGCGGCCAGTTGATTTGCGGCAGCGAGTAAACATTCCCTCCCCCGTTTGTTTCGAGCGGAGGTTCGAGCGCAGTCGAGAACCGAAGTCGAGAAATTGCGCGCCGCAGAGTTCTCGATACGCCTTCTCGACTTCGCTCGAAGGCTACTCGAACCAAACGGAGTTTGAGGCATTCATTGTTAAGCGGACCTAAACCCGATCGGCCTGGATTACCGGTTCGATCGAACGAAGCGCCGAAATGATGCGCATCAGATGCGACGTGTCATGGACTTCAATATCGATAATATCGGTGTGGAATGGCCCTTCCCGGTTGCTGAGTTGCAGATTCAGGATGTTGGCCTTGTTGGTGCCAAAGATATTGGCAACCGCGGCAAGTGCGCCCGGTTCGTTCTTCAGAATAATGCTCAACCGCGCGGTTCCCCCTGATGATTTGCTGTCCCAACTCAGGTCCACCCAGTCGGCATCGATGCCGGTTTCCAATGTTCTGCAGTCGATGGTGTGTACTTCGATGCCTTCACCATGATAACGCAGGCCAACAATCCTGTCGCCAGGAACGGGATGGCAGCAATCGCCCAGTTGGAACGCGACGCCGGGTGTCAGGCCACGGATGGAGATCGCCTTATGCTGTTGCGGCACATGCGGATGGTGATCGGCATCCATGGTGCTACCGGGGATCAGGGCCTCCATGACCTCTGCATCGGAAATGCTGTGCGTGCCGATGGCGAGCATCAGGCTGGCCCGGTCCTCCAGCTTTAGCCGGGTGAGCGCGCCCGCCAGCGCCTTGTCACCGATAGCGACGGGAAGGCGGCTGACAATTTCTTCAAACAACATTTCGCCCAGCGTGATCATTTCGTCGCGTTGCTTGTGGCGGACATACCGCCGGATGGCGGCGCGCGCCTTGCCCGTGATGACGAAGGTCAGCCAGCCGGGACTGGGTTCCTGCCCGTCGGACTTCAGGATTGCGACCTGATCGCCATTTTGAAGCTGGGTACGCAGCGGGACGACGCGACCGTTGATTTTTGCACCGACCGTCTGGTTGCCCAGATTGGTGTGGACCGCATAGGCGAAATCGACCGGCGTAGAACCCTTGGGCATTTGATGCAGTTCACCCTTGGGCGTGAAGGCAAAGATGCGGTCCTGATACATGGCCATGCGGGTATGTTCGAGCAGTTCGTCGGGGTCCTGGCTCTGATCGAGAATTTCGATGAGGTCACGAATCCAGCCTGCCTGATCATCGGGACCGCTACGTGTCTGTTTGTAAGCCCAATGCGCCGCGAGGCCGAACTCGCTGTCATGGTGCATGTCCTTGCTGCGGATCTGGATTTCGATGCGGGCATTTTCGCCGTGGATGACCGTCGTATGGAGGGATTTATACCCGTTGCGCTTGGGCGTGGAGATATAATCCTTGAACCGCCCAGGAACCATTTTGTAGCGCTGGTGGATGATGCCCAGTGCGCGATAACAATCCTCCGTGCTTTCAGTGATGACACGAAATGCCATGACATCGGTCAACTGTTCGAAGCTGATGTGCCGTTCCTGCATCTTCTTCCAGATGGAATAGGGATGCTTTTCCCGGCCGGAAACGGAAACTCTCAACTCTGCGTTGCCCAGCAGCAATTGCAGGCCAGAGGCAATACGCGCAATCTTGTCGCCGCCGCCTTCCTTGAGCTGTTCCAATCTGCGGGTGATGCTGTGGCAAGCATCTGGTTCAAGTTGTTCAAAGGCCAGATACTGCATTTCACGCATGAATTCATACATGCCGATCCGTTCCGCAAGCGGCGCGTAGATGTCCATGGTTTCGCGCGCTATGCGCTTGCGCTTTTCCTCATTCTTGATGAAGTGAAGCGTGCGCATATTGTGTAGCCGGTCGGCCAGCTTGACCAGCAGCACGCGGATGTCATCCGACATGGCCAGCAGGAATTTACGCAGGTTTTCTGCGGCGCGCTCACTTTCGGTCTGCGCTTCAATCTTTGATAATTTGGTAACGCCATCGACCAGTCGGGCAATGTCCGGCCCGAAATTCTTCTCGATCTCCTCATGGGTGACAAGCGTGTCTTCGATCGTGTCGTGCAGGAGGGCGGTGATGATCGTCTGGTCGTCGAGGTGGAGGCCGGTCAAAATACCGGCTACTTCAATGGGATGACTGAAATAGGGGTCACCGCTGGCGCGCTTCTGACTGCCATGCTTCTGCACCGAAAAAACATAGGCACGGTTGATCAGAGCCTCGTCCGCATCAGGATCGTAGCGTTTGACCCGCTCTACCAGTTCATATTGTCGTAACATCCCTTTAAGGATGTGGTGGATTTTTGTCGCTATGCAACAAAAATCTGCGCCCGGCCTGTATGCATGGCATGGAGGCGGGGCGCAGAGAGTTGGGTCGGGTTCCCGTCATGGGAGGGGATGGGGAGGGGTCAGGATACCCGGCTGTTGCAGTCGGCGAGCTTCTTTTCGTCGAAATATTTGCCATTGGCGGAAAAGGCGTTGACCGGACCAAGTTTACGAACCAGCGCGCTGCAGACGATGGTGTCGCGGCTGTTGCTTTCCCCTGCAAGGCAAGTCTGCGTGGAACAGGACCAGAGCAGGCCCTTTTCGACAATCTGCTTTGCGGCCACTGGCTGTGTGAGTTCCGCGCGATAATAGGGGCCGGTTTGGGCGAGTGCTGGACCGGCCGTCATGGCGAAGGTCAAGGGAAAAGCCAGAATGGCGATTATGAAATACAAGATGGTAGGGGCAATCCGGGTCATAAGAACCTCCTGGGCTGAAGCGTTATATAGGTTGTGAATCACTACCTAATATATACAGTTGCATTATGCAACTAGAAATATATACTATTTTGCAACGGATCGTTTTTTCCGGTATTTATGGAGGTCATGGGATTGAAAGAAGCGCTTGCCGGATTTGAGGGGTGCAGCCTCCCCTCCGCTCTTGAAGCGATGGGGGAGCGTTGGTCCTTTCTCATTCTGCGCGCCGCACTCAATGGCGTTCGCCATTTCGAAGATTTTCAGTCGGGCCTAGGCATCGCGCGCAATATATTGGCCAGTCGGCTATCCCTCCTGGTCGAAAAAGGCATATTGGACCGTCATCAGATGGAGGATGATCGCCGCAAGGTTGAGTATCGGTTGACCCAGAAGGGTTTGGAACTGCTGCCGGTCATGCTGGCACTGCGCCAATGGGGTGAACGATGGGGCGCGGGCGTGCCCTCTACGCCGATATTGGCTGACCGGCGCGATCGTCAGGCGATTGCCAAAATTGGCATTTTTTCCCATGATGGACGACGGCTGGAATTGGAAGATTTATGCTGGATCGACGCCGATGAAGTGTCGTCCCTCCCCCAGTGCGCTGATCGGGCTGTCAGGACTCCGTAATCAGTGCGGATTTGGGTGACGCAAACAGGCGTTGCACCATAGGAACGAAAAAGCTGAGCGGTGCAGTATCGCAATCAGGATCGAACGCGCGCTGATCATATTTCTCAACGAAATCGATGGTGGCCGCAAAATGAGGATTGTTGCGAAATTGGTCCCGCATATCCCGATCCAGACCCAGATAATGAAAATAATAATAGCCTTGAAAAATACCATGATGCTGCACGATCCAGTGATTTTCCTCTGACAGAAAAGGTTTGAGGATTGCAGCGGCTATGTCGGAATGGTTATAAGTTCCCAATGTGTCGCCTATGTCATGGAGAAGCGACATGACCACATATTCTTCATCGCGTCCGTCACGATGCGCCAGAGTCGCGGTTTGCAGGCAATGTTGCAGCCGGTCGATCGGGAATCCCGAATAATCGCCGTCGAGCAATTGCAAATGGGCCAGTATGCGGTTGGCGAGATCTCTGGCAACAGGTTTGATGCACTGCATGATGCGCCGCCAGTCGTCAGCGCTGGCATCGGCCATCTGCTTGAATATTGCACCTGAGTCTTTCGTATCGGACATTGTCGTCGCGCCTGTTCGTCTTTCCAGCCGCAGACTTATGCCTTTATCATATGAATGCAAACTGGCTATCTTGACGGCAGGCTCCATACCATGCGCATGTGCCATAGCTTCAAACGCTGGTGAAAAGTCGATAAGAGACCGCATGGCCGTCATTTCAATTCATCCCAAACCCTTTTTCGCGGACAAGAACCGGGCGTTCTGGAATCTGCAATCGCTGGGTTGGCTTGGTGCACTGACGTTGCGGGGGTTGTCGGGCATCGCCAATGGGCAGCCAATTTCCTTTCTGGTGCCCGTGCTGATTTCCACGGTCACGGGCTATTCACTGACCTTGCTGATGGCCGTGATTTTCCGAGAATTGGTCAAACAGCGTCCTCTTGTCACCTGGAGCGTGTCGATCCTTGTCGTGCTGGTGGCGGCGGGCATGTCGGCCTTTATCGACGCGTGGGTCTTTTCAACGCAAAACCGGACCAGTGAGACTGCTGGTTTGCAATTGTTTCTGGGCGCCTTTTACCTGACCTTCACGTTGCTGGGCGCTTGGTCGGCGCTCTATTATGCCATCAACTTTTTCCTGACCATTGAGGAACAGGCCAATCAACTGGAGCACCTTGAGAATCAGGCATCGAGCGCGCAGCTCGCCATGCTGCGGTATCAGCTCAATCCCCATTTTCTGTTCAATACGCTCAACAGCATTTCGACCCTGGTGCTGCTGAAACAGACGGAGCGGGCCAATGCGATGCTATCCCGCCTGTCGTCTTTTCTGCGCTATACGCTGATCAACGAACCGACGGCGCAGGTGACTTTGGCGCAGGAAGTGGAGACGCTCAAACTCTATCTGGAAATAGAAAAAATGCGCTTCGAAGATCGGTTGCGCACTGTTTTTGACATAGATCCCGCCGTTGCACGCGCGTGTTTGCCCTCGTTGCTGTTGCAGCCATTGGTCGAAAATGCGATCAAATATGCCGTGACGCCAAAGGAAGAAGGCGCGGATATTTCAGTTACGGCGCAGCCTGCCGGTGAAAATGTGCGGATCATCGTATCGGACACCGGTCCGGGATTGAATGAGGCGGAGTTCGATCCGACACTTTCAACCGGTGTCGGGCTTGCCAATATCCGTGATCGTTTATTTCAGGCCTTCGGGGAACGCCAAAGCCTGGAAACGCGTTCTATGCCCGGCGGCGGTTTTTCGGTGATTATCGAAATGCCGCATATAACGGAAGAACAGACAAAGGTTGTTGCATGACGATAAGAACGATCCTGGTGGACGATGAAAGCCTGGCCATTCAGGGCCTCCAATTACGGTTGGAAGGCCATAAGGATGTCGAAATCATCGATACCTGCCTCAATGGCCGCGAGGCTATTCGCTCCATCAAGACGCACAAGCCCGATCTGGTGTTTCTCGACATCCAGATGCCGGGTTTTGACGGTTTTTCTGTTGTGCAGGGGATGATGGAGATCGAGCCGCCGCTGTTCATCTTCGTAACCGCCTACAGCGAACACGCCATTCGCGCCTTTGAAGCGCAGGCGGTCGATTATCTGTTGAAGCCGGTGGATGAGGATCGCCTTGCCGACGCGCTCGACCGGGTGCGTCAGCGCTTGTCCGAAAAGCGCAATGTGCAGGAGGTAGAGCGTCTGCGCGAAGTGCTGGCCGAAGTCGCGCCCGATGCGGTGTGCGAATTTGTCGAAGATGATGCGCCCGCGTCCAATCGTTTTGAGAAGTTGATCAATATCAAGGATCGCGGCCAGATTTTCCGCGTCGATGTCGATAGCATAGAGCGGATTGACGCGGCGGGCGATTATATGTGCATCTATACCGCCGACAACAGCCTGATTCTGCGTGAAACCATGAAGGACCTGGAAAAGCGTCTTGACCCGCGCAATTTTCAACGGGTGCACCGTTCGACGATCGTGAATTTGAGCCAGGTGCGACAGGTAAAACCCCATACCAATGGCGAATGTTTCCTGGTGCTGGAATCAGGCGCGCAGGTGAAGGTCAGTCGGTCCTATCGTGACGTGGTGGCGCGGTTCGTG
>JAENVZ010000171.1 GCA_016650315.1 Alphaproteobacteria bacterium
GCGCGAGGTCGCCGAAGCCTGGCGGCCACATCGCGGCGCGGCGGCGATCATGGCCTGGCACCATTACAACACTACAGTTTTATAACGTTTTCGCCATTTCCAGCGCCTGCGCAAAATCGGCTACCAGATGGAGCGGCGCAGCAGGTCCGTGGGTCTGGATATGCGCCAACCGTTCAACGATGCTTTGATCCGGCATACACAAAATGACCGCGCTGTTGAGGCGCGCGCATTGGCGGCGCAGTTCCGCCAGTGCAACAAGACCGCTTGAATCAAGGAACGGCACATCCTCCATGCGCAGGATGATGGCACGGGGCGGACGGGCTATACGTTTCAATACCTCGACCAGTTCGCCCGCTACCCCAAAGAAGAAAGGCCCTGCGATGCGAAACACCTCCACACCTTCGGGCAAGGAATCGCGCTGTCCCGGTTCCTCGCTCAGATTGTCGGACACCGCGCCGATCTGAACGGTACGGGCCATGCGGGCCATGAACATGAGCGAGGCGAGCGTGACACCAACACCAATGGCAACGGTCAGGTCGACCAGTACCGTCAGGCCAAAGGTGATGAGCAACACCGCGCGGTCATCGGCCGAAATACGCAGCAGGCTAACGAAGCGTCCGGCCTCGCTCATGCCCCAGGCGACCATCAGCAATACTGCCGCGAGCGCGGCCATCGGCACCAGCTTCATCAGGTCGCTGGCGAACAGGATGAAGAGCAGCAACGCGACAGCATGGATTATGCCGGCAATGGGGCTGGTCCCACCACTACGGACATTAGTGGCCGTCCGGGCAATGGCCCCGGTCGCGGGCAAACCGCCAAACAGCGCCGATCCCATATTGGCAACGCCCTGCGCCACCAGCTCCTGATTGGAGCGATGGCGATAGCCGGTCATACCATCCGCCACGACAGCGGAAAGCAACGCCTCGATCCCGGCGAGAAACGCGATTGTGAAGGCGGCAGGCAGCACTTCAATAATCTTCGCCATACCGAAATCGGGCAGCGACGGCATCGGCAGACCCGAAGGCAGATCGGGAAAGCGCGAACCGATGGTTGCTATGTCCAGCCCCCAGAATCGTACCACAATCGCCGACAGGATAATGACGATCAAATAAGCGGGAAGCTTCGGCGCAAACCGGCGCAGCAACAACAGAGCCGTGAGGCAACCCAGTCCCATGGCCAGCGTGACACCGTCAAATGTCCCGGCAGAAACGATATAGGCTTGCCAGCGGGGCAGAAAATCGGCGGAAACATCGGGAATCGAAAGGCCCGCAATATCCATGACCTGACTGGTCGCAATGATGATGGCGATACCGGCGGTAAAGCCCGTTACCACAGGTGCCGGGACAAAACGCACCAATCCGCCCAGGCGTGAATAGCCCGCCACGATCAAAATGATCCCGGCCAGTAGCGTCGCCAGCACCAGGCCATCATAGCCATGTTTGGCGATTACGCCGAACACGACAACCACGAACGCCCCGGTCGGCCCGCCAATCTGCACCCGCGATCCGCCGAGCAGTGAAATCAGCAAGCCTGCAACAACAGCAGTCACCAGCCCCTTGTCGGGCGAGGCGCCGCTTGCAATGCCCAGTGCCATGGCCAGCGGAAGCGCCACGACCGCGACCGTAATCCCCGCCAGAAAATCCGCCCGGAACCGTGCCCAGCCATAGCCTTCGGCCATGACGGTCACCAATTTCGGCAAAAAACGCTCGTGCGACGGAGACGCGGAATAGGCTTCGCGGTCATTCAGGGCATGACTATCATCCCTGCTCGCACGATCAAGCCAGCTTTCAAAGATCGGCATGAGCATTACCCTCCGCAACGATCTGACGAACGCCCCGGCCGCCATCAGTGCTGGGCGCATTATCGCCGATCAATTCTATTCCGGCTTCACGCAATCCCTCGATCACCTTCACCAATGTATCGACATTGCCCCGGACAATGCCGTCCGATGCCTCCATCCTCTGCACCGTCGGCAGCGATATGCCGACCAGCGCCGCCAGAGCGCGCTGATCGATTCCAAGCAGTGCGCGAGCCGCGCGAATTTGGCCAGATGTTATCATTATCTATCAACCTTGATGTTTTATGCATCACTATAGGTTGTTGATATATCTTTAAGACTGCCCTATGACAAGGACATGTCTGAAATTGCCGATCGACCATTCCTGCCCCGGCTTTCCCTTGCGCTACGCGGGCGCTGCCCCGCCTGCGGGCAAGCCCCGCTTTTTGCGCGCTTCCTGAAACCAGTGGACCATTGCAGCCATTGCGGACAAGGCTGGCAAGGACATCAGGCGGACGATTTTCCCGCCTATCTGGTCATCCTGCTGCTGGGCCACATCATCATACCGATCGTAGTTGAAGTGAACCTGCTGTTCAGTCCGTCCGTCGCAATACAGATGGCGCTCTGGCCCACTTTAACGGCCATCCTCGCCCTGCTGTTGATCCAGCCCGCAAAGGGTGCGGTCATCGCCTTTCAATGGTCGCGGCACATGCACGGATTTGAGGAACGACAGGAATAAAGTGGTTTCGAAGCGATTGGAATCAATCGCTGACTCTGAAAACACGGTAAAACAATAGGTTAGATCGGCCTATCCTACACAATCGGATCGACCGCTCTAGATTCTGCGCATCAGCGGCGTTTGATCAACCGCTGCACCACACCATGGTGAAAGCTGCCCTTGCCATAGGTTTCTTCCATAATTTTCTGGATTTCCCTGAGCTCGGTTTCCGTTAGATGCTCAATGCCAATAAATTCGTTGCGCGCGGGTTTAAGCGCACGGATCAACTCGTCAAGTTTTGCCTGAATCGCACTTGCATCGCGATTCTGGGCGTTCTGGATCAGAAACACCATCAGGAATGTGACAATGGTCGTGCTGTTGTTGATGACCAGCTGCCATGTGTCCGACCAACCGAAAATGGGGCCGCTGGCGCTCCAGATCAGGATGATGGTGATCGCCAGAATGAAAGCCTGCGGTTGCCCGGCCAACATCGCCACATATTGTGAAAATCGTGTAAAAATGCGGTCCATCCGGCATGGTTCCTGACTGTTTTGAACATGCGGAGGATGAACGAATCGGTGATGCGGAGCAAGCGGTGAGAGAACTTGCTATTCGACGATGATTCCGCCCTTCATACCAAAGCCGCTATGCAGGAAATGTGTGCATTTCACGCTATAATGACCCGCTTTTGGCGTCAGGATGATGTCCGCGCTGGTTCCTTTTTTCAGGTCCACCTTGCCGTTGGCAATCAACCGCGCACTGGCAGGATCAATGGTGGCGGCGGCGAAAAAATCGGGTGCGGAAAAATTATGCCCTCCAGACCCCTGATTGGAAAAATGCAGCACCACCTTTTTCCCAGCGCTTAATCTAAGGTCAGATGGCGTAAAGCTGAAATCGGCAAGGACAATGTCCACACGCGCAGACAAGGTTGCATCGTCCTGCGCACTTGCTGGCGCGCCAAGAACCAGAGTGATGGCAACGAGCGACGAACAGGAAAAACTACACTTCACACGATCCTCCAACCTTCATCATATCCAAGGCAAGGCCGCGCTGGCAGCGGTCATCATCCTGCCAGCCATTCGCGCGCCTTGTCGAGTTCCGCAAAATCAAACACCCTGATTTCCGCGGCCATTACGGCACCCATCATCTTCGTAATCGGCCCGATCCAGCCTTTGTCAGTAACAACTGCGACGCGGGCTATGTCCTTCAGGTGGTGAAAAGACCAGCCCATATCCTCCCACCATATACCCGGACTGATCCATCCAATGTCCCGAATAACTTCCAAAATCAAAACCTTGCCATGAGCGGCGATTTCGGCATCCAGATCGCGGACCAGCGCACGATAACTTTCTATATCCGCTGCGCCATCAATGTTGATTTCGATGATCCCCGTTTCAGGATCGAGCTGGTGTGTCAGCATCTTTCATGTTCCTCTGTCCTGTTGCAGCCCCGAAAGTTACGAATGCGACTCCTCGACTCTGATTAGACCTTATGTTTAATTTTTGTTTTTATTATCAATTGGTTAGTCCGTTGTCTTATGTTCATGAAACTCTATCCACACTGTAACGGTTTACACTGAGTATAATGACCAAAATAAAGGAAATATGACATGCGTAATTTCATGCTTGCTCTTGCAGCCGTGTCGATTGCCATTCCGGTGAGCATGGTCATGCCAACCGATCAGGCAGCGGCGAAACATTACAAATACAAGGAATGGCGCGGGCGTGACGGGCGGACATATTGCCGCAAATCCGACGGGACTGTCGGGCTGATCATTGGCGGCACGGCGGGCGCGCTTGCCGGACGAGCGATCGACACGCGTGGCGATCGTGCAACTGGCACTATAGCAGGCCTGGCGGCGGGTGCGCTGATCGGCCGCGAAATTGACCGTGGCGGTTCACGCCGCTGCCGATGATACGAAAAGGGGCGGATCGGTCGATCCGCCCCTCTACTCATTCTCTATTACTAAACCAAAACCGGGGACATCCCCAATTCAGTCTTTCATAATCAACGCATGGTCAATGCCGTAGCCTTGGCAGTCGATGCCGCACCCTTGGCATCAGCCACGTTGAATTCGACCGCAGCGCCACCAGCTACGCCAGTGACAACGTCACCACGAACGATAAGTGAGAATTTCTTGCCGTCGGGATAAATGCGTCCGGTTATTACTTTCTTTTCGCCTTCCTGCTCGACCTTGTACACGTAGGTATAACCATCATGTTTGAAGGATACAGTTTCAGCCGGATCGGCCAGCGCCGGAGAGGCAAATGAAAGTACCGCACCAGCGGCAATAATAGATAGCATTCGCATAAGATTCCTCCTGTTTGAATGCCAGACAAACACCCCGTTTCTGTTGTTGCGCGTCACGCTATGTTGCACAGCAGCAGGATCAGCAATCGCAAAATACGGCCAGATGATTGCAGTATTTGCACTACCTGGGTGACAAGATCGATTAATGGTGTGCGCTTTTGTCCGCGCTGGAACGATCGTCTAAATTTTGGTTGACCCTTGGCCGCTCAACAAGGCAGGGAGAAAAGAAAACCGGATCATATGAGAGATACCAAATGATCAGCAGCAGCACGCTTTCCGACGATTTCAAACACGCGATGCGGCGGCTAGCGACGACAATCGCCATTGTCACGACAGGCACGGGTGAACACTGGAGCGGCATGGCGGCAACGGCGGTCACATCGGTCACCTCCGACCCGCCCACTATCCTGGTCGCGGTCAACCGCACCGCCAGCATGTCGCCAATATTGCAAGCCGAACAACGTTTCTGCGTCAATTTGCTGGCCGAACGGCATTGTGATCTGGTGAAGATCTTCAGTGGCGGCAAAAAGGGACTGGAACGTTTTGAAACCGGTGGCTGGATAGCTTCCGAGGATGGGCTGCCGGTGCTGTCCGACGCGGTGGCGAGCCTGATCTGCACCACCCAAATGACACTGGGCGTTGCAACGCATACGCTGTTTATTGGACAGGTCCAATCGATCGTGAATCATCCGGCCATTGATCCGTTGATCTGGGTCGATGGGAGCTTTGCTTCGGCCTCGCGGTTATAACTTTGCTTCGCACCAGCATTGGCGGGGCAAGCATTAGGGTCAGGACCTAAACCGCTCTGTCCTGCGGCCAGTTTTCCAGCGCGGGGATCAGTTCGTCATAATGATGGATGATAAGGTCCGCCCCCAGTTCCTCGATCGGCTGCATCAGGAAACCAAAGCTGACCGCAATGCTGGGAATGCCCGCATTTTTGGCGGCAAGCGTATCGCTGATACTGTCGCCAAGAAAAATCGCACGGCCACCGCCGCAACGCCGGATCAGTTCCTCGATCGGGGCGCCGTCCGGCTTTGCCCTGCCCGGCCCCAGCGTGTCACCGCCAACAATCGCGTCAAAGCGCTGCATCAGCCCCATCTGGTCCATCAGCGCAAGCGCGAAACGTTCATATTTGTTGGTGCAGATTGCCAGCTTCACGCCACGCGCGTGCAGTCCATCCATCACTTCGACAAGGCCGGGATAGGCTTCACTGTGATGCGCCAGATTTTCGCCGTAAAAATCAAGCAGGACCGGCAAATATTGCTTCATCAGCGCTTCTGAACATCCGCCCGACGCCGCCAGCCCGCGCTCCAGCATCACCTTGGCCCCGCGCCCGACCAGCGGTTTGATCTCGTCGATAGAAAAGGGCGGGCGACCGATCTGTGCCAACGTGTAATTCACCGCCGCCGCCAGATCGCCGCTGGTATCGAGCAAAGTGCCGTCCAGATCGAACCCAACAATATCGAAAGGAATTTTTGCCATGGGGCGTTCAATGCCCTTTGCCCTGTAGAATATGCAAGCCAAACATGGCAGAGGAATGCTGAAACTGCCTGATCCACTTGCAGAAACGGAAATGTTCTGACGATGCGCCCGTTAGCCACCATCATTCTTGCCGCGGGGCAAGGCACACGCATGAAATCGGGCATGCACAAAGTGCTTCACCCGGTCGCCGGACGGCCAATGCTGCTGCATCTGCTGGCCAGCGTCGAGACGCTGAAACCACAAAAGAAAATCCTGGTCGTTGGGGCAGGCCGCGATCAGGTGGAGGCCGCCGTTGCGGGCCATGACGTTCAGATTGTCGTCCAGGACAAGCAGCTTGGCACCGGCCATGCGGTGCAACAGGCCGAAGCGACATTCAACGGTTTTGCTGGCGATGTGCTGATCCTGTATGGCGACGTGCCGCTGGTGCAGGCGCAAACCATGCGGATGATGCTGGAACGCTTGCATGGCGACGATACGCCCGTGGCGGTCGTGCTCGGTTTCCGCCCGGAAGACCCCGGCGCCTATGGCCGGATCATCGCCGACAAGCATGGCGCTATCGAAAAGATGATCGAATATAAGGATGCGAGCGAAAAAGAGCGTGCCATAACCCTGTGCAACAGCGGCTTGATGGCAATCCGGGAAGAAGACCTCTTCACCCTGCTCGCGCGGATCGAAAATGATAATGCTGCTGGCGAATATTACCTACCCGACATTGTGATGCTTGCATCGCATGATGGCCGGAAAAGCGCTGTTGTCGAAACCGAAAACTGGGAAGTGGCGGGCGTCAACAGCCGCATCGAACTGGCTGGTGTCGAGGGTGAATGGCAGCGCCGCCGCCGGATAGAGGCGATGCGCGATGGAGCCACTCTCCTTGCGCCGCAGACAGTGTTCTTCAGCCATGATTCAGTGATCGGCAAGGACGTCGTAATCGAACCCAATGTCGTTTTCGGTCCCGGCGTGATTGTGGAGGACAATGTGACCATCCATGCCTTTTCGCATCTGGCCGGGGCGCATGTGAAGGGTGGAGCCGAAATCGGACCTTATGCCCGGCTCCGCCCCGGCGCGGAGATCGGCCAGGGCGCAAAGGTCGGCAATTTCGTCGAAATGAAGAAAGCGGTGCTGGGTCCGGGTGCCAAGGTCAATCATCTCAGCTATATCGGCGATGCCGACGTTGGACCGGGCGCAAATATCGGTGCAGGCACCATCACCTGCAACTATGACGGTTTTTTCAAATACCGGACGCAAATCGGCGCAGGCGCCTTCATCGGGTCCAACAGTGCACTGGTGGCGCCTGTAAAGATTGGCGACGGCGCAATCGTCGCTGCAGGATCGGTTGTAACGCGCGATGTCGACAATGACGATCTGGTGCTGGCCCGGGGCAGGCAGGAGACAAAGTCCGGCTGGGCCGCAAAATTCCGCGCTGTCATGAACGCGAAGAAGGCGAAGTAAGCTTATGTGTGGCATCATCGGCATATTGAGCAAGGAAGATGTAGCGGACCGACTGGTCGATGGCCTGCGCCGTCTGGAATATCGCGGTTATGATTCGGCGGGCGTATGCACCATCCATGACGGCAAACTGGATCGCCGCCGGGCAGAGGGCAAGCTCAACAATCTGGCCGCCAAGCTGGCGCTCGATCCCCTGCCCGGAACCATTGGCATCGCGCATACCCGCTGGGCCACGCATGGCGCACCAACGGAGGATAATGCGCATCCCCATATCGTCGGCGACGTGACGCTGGTCCACAATGGCATCATTGAAAACTTCAAGACGCTACGCAATGAACTGATTGCCGAAGGGCGGGTTTTCGCCAGCCAGACCGATACCGAAGTTGTCGGCCACCTTCTTGCCCGCGAGGTCGAACAGGGTGCCGATCCTCGGCAAGCTGTCGCAAATGTCCTGCCCCGGCTGCAAGGCGCTTTTGCCCTGGCCATCATGTTCCGCAGCCATCCCGACCTGTTGATCGGAGCGCGTCTGGGTGCACCGCTGGTGGTCGGCTATGGTGAGGGCGAGAATTATATCGGCTCCGACGCGCTGGCGCTCGCGCCCCTGACCCAGAAAATCTCCTATCTGGAAGAAGGCGACTGGGCGGTCATAACGCAGGATTCAGTCGAGATTTTCGATCTGGACAATCACCCCGTCGAGCGCCCCGTCACCAGTTCGGGTGTGTCGGGCGCGATGATCGACAAGGGCAATTACCGCCATTTCATGCTGAAGGAGATCTTCGAGCAGCCCGTGGTGGTGGCGCAGACATTGCAAAGCTACCTTCGTCCGCTGGAAAATCAGGTCGCGCTGCCCGACATGGATTTCAATCTGGGCGGCATCAAGCGTATCACCATCGTTGCGTGCGGAACCAGCTATTATGCCGGCCTTGTCGCCAAATACTGGTTCGAAAAATTCGCCCGCGTCCCTGTCGATATCGATGTGGCGAGCGAATTTCGTTACCGCGA
>JAENVZ010000172.1 GCA_016650315.1 Alphaproteobacteria bacterium
CATGGGGGTTATCCGACAGCCTGCCCGATCCCCCTTGCCCGCGCCAATCAAAGCTGGTGATGCCCCAGCCCGCTGCATGAAAATGGGCAAAGGTCTCCAAATATTTCTCAAAACAATCGCCGCGCCCGGTCAGGAACAGCAGCGACCCGCGCTCACCCCCTGCAGGAACAGGCCAGTCGAACCGGCGCAACGGCCAGCTATCAGACGCCTCCCAACAGGTGATCTTGCTGCCATGGGGATAAGTTCTTGCGACGACCGGAATTAAAATCATTGGACATGGTTACGGTTTGGTAAGGCAAAAGGTCTAGTGCATTTTCGCCATGGACAAGCAATTTCTCACATTGGCGCTTGCGGCGGTCCTATCCGTCCTGCTGGTCATTGCGACTATAACCGACATCAGAAGCCGGATTATATCCAACTGGCTCAATATCGCGGTTGCCGCCCTGGCGCCACTATTCTGGTTCGCCAATGGCCTTTCATTCTGGCCTGACATGCTGATCCAGGTTGCGCTGGCTGGCGTCATCTTCGCGGTCTTCGCGGCGATGTTCGCTGCCGGCATGATGGGCGGGGGCGACGTCAAGCTGCTGGCTGCGCTCGCACTCTGGTTTCCCTGGCAATCCATGATGACGCTGTTGCTGATTATGGCGATCCTGGGTGGAGTGGTGACGCTGATCACGGTCGCGCACCATAACCTTGGTCGCCGGGTTGGCCGACCCGAAATTCCCTATGGCGTCGCCATATCGCTGGCCGGCCTGTGGGTCGTTGGCGAACGATATTTTAACCATTTTACGTAACAATGGAATGTAACGGGTTACTCGACCCGGCTTCAGGAGGCGAGATTCGTCATGGACGCAAAGAAGATTGTACTGCTGGCAGGGGCGCTGATCATAGCGATCGCCACAGCCTTCATGGCCCGCAGCATGTTCGGCAATTCCGGCGCACCACAGGCCACCGCGGCCAATATGCAGCCAGACCTGTCCGGTCCGCAGGTATTGGTCGCTACTCGCGCCCTGCCCGTCGGCACGATCATTGAACCAGACAGCTTCCGCTTTCAGCCATGGCCGAAGGAGCTGGTCGAGCAAGTCTATTATCTGAAAGGCGAAACGGATCCTGCATCGCTCGCCGGATCGGTCGTGCGCAACGCCATCACCGCTGGTCAGCCAGCAACGCAGGGCGCGCTGGTAAAGCCCGGTGATCGTGGCTTCCTTGCGGCCGCGCTTGGTCCCGGTATGCGCGCTGTGACCGTTCCCGTCTCCATGCAAAGTTCGGTTGCAGGTTTTGTCTTTCCGGGCGACCGGGTCGATCTGGTGCTGACACAACAGGTCGCTGGTGGCGGTGACGGCCAACCCCTCAAGGTTTCCGAAACCATCGTGCAGAATATGCGCGTCCTTGCCACCGATCAGCGTACTGATGCAATCGGGGAGGACGGCAAGCCGAAGGTCGTGGCCTATTCCAACGTCACCCTGGAAGTGACGCCCAAAATTGCAGAAAAGATCGCCGTTGCCCAGACCGTCGGATCGCTCTCTTTGTCGCTGCGTTCCATCGCCGACAATGCGTCCGAACTGGAAAGCGCCATTGCTCGCGGTGACGTGACCGTTCCTGAGGGCGACGATCCGGCGGCTGAAAAGACCATGTTGCTTACGGTCGCTAACCGTCCAACCGCTTCTGGCTCATCCTTTGCAACCGGCGCCGATGTGTCGCGCTTCCAGCGCCGCTCCGTACCCGGCAAGGTTCAGGACGGCGTATCGTCAGCCGATGGTCCTGTCGTCCGTGTTGCACGCGGCGCTGCGGTCTCCATAGTTCCAGTGGGGAGCAAGTAAGATGGCCTTGATGAAAAAACACGGGTTCTGCAACGGCGGAACCGCCCTTGCCGCCGCGCTCGCCATGGCCGCGATGGTTGGCACCCCTGCCCAGCTTGGTGCGGCGCCCGTCAAGGCAAGTGCCGGTCAGGACGCCATGGTGCTATCCGTCGGCGGCAGCCGGGTCGTCAACCTGACCGCGCCGATGTCGGACGTCGTCATCGCCGATCCCAGCGTC
The DNA here is from genome assembly GCA_016650315.1 of Alphaproteobacteria bacterium. GTDB lineage: Bacteria > Pseudomonadota > Alphaproteobacteria > Sphingomonadales > Sphingomonadaceae > Rhizorhapis. The sequence continues at coordinate 2,038 of JAENVZ010000172.1, forward strand.
GTCGATGTGCATGTCCGTTCCGAACGCCAGCTTTACATCATTGCCAAGGCGCCGGGCGAAACCAACATGTTCGTCACCAGCAAGACCGGCAAGATCCTGTATTCAGGCACGATCCGGGTAGGCAACAACCTGTCCAGCGTCGATCAGATGCTGAACCTGGCCATGCCCGAAGCGGACATTCACGTCAGCACGATGAACGGTCTGGTGCTGCTCACCGGCACGATCAAGGCGCCAGAGGATGCCGCCGAGGCCGAACGGCTTGTGCAGGCCTTTGTCGGCCCCAATATGCAGGTCATCAGCCGCCTGCGCACCGCAACGCCGCTGCAGGTCAACCTGCAGGTCCGCATTTCGGAGGTCAACCGCACGTTGCTGCGCAATGTCGGCACCAATATTCTGACCAGCGACCCGACCGGCGGTTTCCAGTTTGGCATCAGCCGCGCCACGCGCAATTTTGCGACGATCGACACAAACGGGAACACGACACTCAACAGCCCCACCGACGGTACGACCAGCCTTGCCTTCCTGGGCAAGTTGTTCGGCGTCGATGTGGTGAGCGCGCTCGATCTTGCCGAAACGACGGGGCTTGCCACCACACTGGCGCAACCCAATCTGACCTCGCTTTCGGGTGAAACCGCAAGCTTCCTGGCGGGCGGCGAATATCCCTACCAAGTAAACAACGGCAACCTTCAAGGCAATTCGATTGAATTCAAACAATATGGCGTGCAACTGGCCTTCACGCCAACGGTTCTGTCTGACGGCCGCATTTCGATGCGCGTCCGCCCGACCGTGTCACAGCTCGATTTTTCGATCAATTCTCAGGTTCCCGCGCTCAAGAGCAGGTCAGCCGAAACGACCGTGGAACTGGGTTCTGGCCAAAGCTTCATGATTGCCGGTCTGATGAGCAACGAAACCGCCAACAACGTCAACAAGACGCCGGGTCTGGGCAATATCCCGATCCTTGGCAGCCTGTTCAAATCGAAGCAGTACCAGCGCAACGAAACCGAACTGGTGATCGTGGTCACGCCGTATCTGGTGAAACCCGTCAATGCGCAGGACATTCACCTGCCAACCGACGGTTTTCGTAGCGCGACCGATGCACAGGGCCTGCTGCATCATCAACAGAGCGATGGCATCAGCGGCGCCAAGCGGCCTGAACCTTCGGTAGAGCCGGCAACACCAGCCTCGCCACAGGTGGG
>JAENVZ010000173.1 GCA_016650315.1 Alphaproteobacteria bacterium
CCCGGCATTTCGGTTTCGGCAATCTCGATTTCCTTGCGCCCGAATGCGGCAAGGCCGATGTCGGCAATCACATAATCTTTAATGTCGGCAGCAGGTGCAGTGGCCACAATGGTCTCCCGGGCTTTAAACGGAAATTGGCCGCCACAAAATATGGCGGCGCGGATTGCAGAATGCTCTAACAATCCTCGCCGCCAGAATCAAACCAAATATAAAGAAATCTTTATATGTTTATTTCGCTGCCGCATAGGTCGTGGGGCATTTGTCACCCGGCAAACGCGGATTGGCGCCTGCCCGCTGGGCCAAAGTAACCAGCGCCGCCCGACTGGATTGCGCACCATTGGCCGCCTGAACCAGCGATTGCATGTCTGAACAATCCAGACCCTCTGCGCCCGCGCCATAGCTGTTCGCCAATTGCGTGGCATAGCGGTCATAGGCGTTGAGTGCCGCCTTTGCCCCCAATGTCTTCTCGAACTGACTGCGCAGGTCGTCATTCACCTGCGTCAGTGCGACCCGCTTTGCCCGGACAAAACCATTATATTCATCCAGAAAGTTTGCGTTCGTGTTCCGGCATCGCAGCGCCGAAACCATCAGCATCATTTCAAAGTCGCGCACCTGCGCCGCTTCCACTGCTTGCGTGCTCCAGCATGAAGCCGCTTGCGCAGGCACTGCTGCCAACGACGCAGATACGCATACCATCAATTTCAGAGTGTTTCGCATGTCAAAAGTCCCCGTCCCGTGTCCCGGAAGGGAGAATGCGATCGATAGATTATGTAATGATTGAACAGGATCGTTAACGAGCGGTTGAATATAGCGGTTCAGGAAAGGACGGCTTTTGGGTCATTTGCGACGTTGAGTGAAGGGAAGGGTTGTGCTCCTGCGAAGGCAGGAGTCCAGGGCTACGAGCGCTGTCCTGTGTGACTCTGGGCTCCTGCCTTCGCAGGAGCACACACTATTTCAACGTCCGCTCCCCACCCAAACCAGACACATAAATCACAAGGGCCTTTCCCGAATCATCTTCAGTTCCTAGGCTGCCCTTCATGCCTCATGCCCCCTTCGTTCCGCTTCGCATCTTTTCCTCCTACACCATGCTGGAAGGGGCCATTGAGCCCAAGGCGATAGCGAAACAGGCCCGCGCCCTGGGCTTTCCTGCCGCGGCACTGACCGACCGCAATGGCCTTTACGCCGCCATGGCCTTTTCCGATGCCTGCAAGTCTGAAGGCGTGCAGCCGATCATAGGCACGATGCTGAGCGTTTCCAGACCGGGAAGGCCCGACGGGGCCAGTCCGGTCTATGACTGGATTGCGCTCTATGCGCAGGATGCCACCGGCTATGACAATCTGTGCGCGCTGGTGTCGATGGCCCATCTCGATCGGCCAATTGAGGAGCAGGCGCATGTCGCCTTTGAGGCGCTTGAAGGTCGCACTGATGGCCTGATCGCACTGACGGCGGGTAATGAGGGCGCGCTCGCCCGCCTGTTCGCGGAGGACCAGCCCATTGCCGCCCTCGCCTATGCCGACCGCCTGCAAGCCCTGTTCCCCGACCGGCTGTACATAGAAATCGTGCGTCGGCTCGATCCGGTTGAGGGCAATGCCGAACCCCATTTGCTTGACCTCGCCTATGATCGCGACCTGCCCCTCGTGGCGACCAATCCGTGCTGCTATGCCGAACCGCATTTCCATTCCGCGCACGACGCCATGCTCTGCATCGCCCAATCTTCCTATGTCGATAGCGACGACAGGCTGAAAAGTTCGCCCGATGCATGGATGAAGCCGACGTCCGACATGAAGCGGTTGTTTGAGGATCTGCCCGAAGCGCTGGCCAATACGCTGGTCGTGGCCCAGCGTTGCGCCGTCATGGCGCCCAAGCGCAAGCCCATCCTGCCCAGCCTAGCAGGCGACAAGGAGGGCGAGGAACGGCAACTGCGCGCCGACGCAACGGCGGGCCTTGAAGCGCGCCTCGAAAAGCTGGGGATCACCGATGCCGAACGCCGCAAGCCCTATTTCGACCGTCTGGATTTCGAAGTCGGCATCATCATTCAGATGGGCTTTCCCGGCTATTTCCTGATCGTTGCCGATTTCATCAAATGGGCCAAGGACAATGATATTCCGGTCGGGCCGGGACGCGGATCTGGCGCGGGGTCTGTCGTCGCCTGGGCGCTGACCATCACCGACCTTGATCCATTGGAGCTGGGGCTGCTGTTCGAGCGCTTCCTCAATC
>JAENVZ010000174.1 GCA_016650315.1 Alphaproteobacteria bacterium
GCTATGCGCGGCCAATGTCAATTTCGCCATTCTTGTGGGGCCGGAGATGACGCCATTGGCGCAGCGGCTTGAAGGCAAGGTCGGTTTGGCGCATGTGGCGGACGCGGATGCGGCGACCACGCGTCTGCAATTGGAATTGCGCGCTGGTGACGCCGTGCTCGTCAAGGGATCGAACAGTGTCGGATTGTCGCGCGTTGTCGCCGCAATGACCGGCGGAGGGAAATAATGCTGTATCTGCTGGCCCAAGCGCTGGATTTTGAAGGGGTTTTCAATCTTGTCCGTTATCTCAGCTTCCGCACGGGTGCGGCAGTGGCGACGGCTCTTTTTCTTGGCCTGCTGATCGGTCCGAAATTCATCGGCTGGCTGCGTGTGCGTCAGGGCAAGGGGCAACCGATTCGTGAAGACGGACCGCAAAGCCATTTCGCCAAACGCGGGACGCCGACCATGGGCGGGCTGATGATCCTGACCGCGATTGCGGTATCGGTATTTCTGTGGATGGACCTGTCCAACATTTATGTGTGGGCCTGTGTCTTTGTGACTTTGGGTTTTGGCGCGATCGGTTTTCTTGACGATTATGACAAGGTCAGCAAATCCAGTCACAAGGGCGTGCCCGGCCGGGTTCGCCTGCTCGCGGAATTCCTGGTCGCAGGAGGGGCAGCGTGGCTGATCGTCAGTCAGACCGGAACTGCGCTCTATGTGCCCTTCTGGAACGGACCGGCGATTGATCTGGGTCCGGCTTATTATGTTTTCGCGGCTTTCGTGATCGTGGGTGCGGGAAATGCCGTCAACCTGACTGATGGGCTTGACGGGCTGGCCACCATGCCGGTGATTGTCGCCTGCGTCGCCTACATGATTATCGCCTATATCGTCGGGCGTGCAGACTATGCGCATTATCTGGGCATTCCCCATGTGCCGGGTGCGGGCGACCTGACCATATTGCTGGGCGCAATCATCGGGGCAGGCCTTGCTTTTCTTTGGTATAATGCCCCGCCTGCCGCTGTCTTCATGGGCGATACAGGCAGTCTGGCCCTGGGCGGCGCACTGGGCGTTATTGCTGTTACCGTTCGCCATGAAATCGTTCTTGCCATCATCGGCGGCCTGTTCGTGCTGGAGGCGGCGTCGGTCATCATTCAGGTCTTTTTCTTCAAACGCACCGGTAAGCGCGTTTTCAAAATGGCCCCGATTCACCACCATTTTGAACAGCTTGGCTGGTCTGAACCAACCGTGGTGATCCGTTTCTGGATCATTTCCATCGTTCTGGCGCTTGCGGGCCTTTCCACGTTGAAGATCCGGTGATCGTCAACCCCGCCTTTGCCGGTAAGAAATATGCCGTTCTGGGACTTGCCCGATCCGGTCTTGCGACCGTCGAGGCGTTGGCCGCCAGCGGCGCGCATGTCGTTGCCTGGGACAGCCGCGAGGAACCGCGCTTGAGCGTTGCCGACAAGGCGGAAATCGCCGATCCCCTCACCATCGACCTTGCCGGTTTCGATGGCGTGGTTGTTTCCCCCGGTGTGCCCCTGAACCGTCATCCGATTGCGGACAAGGCGCGGGAAGCCGGTGTGCCCATCATTGGCGACATCGAACTGTTCGCGCTTGCCCGGTCCAGCCTGCCGCCGCACCGCATTGTCGCCATCACCGGCACCAACGGCAAATCAACATCGACCGCGCTTATCCACCATATTGTCAGCGTTGCTGGCATCCCGACCATGATGGGCGGCAATATCGGCCTGCCGATCCTGGGGCAGGACCCGTTGCCCGAAGGCGGCGTCTATGTTCTGGAACTGTCGAGCTATCAAATTGACCTGACTTACAGCCTTGATGCGGATGTTGCCGTATTGCTGAATATCACGCCCGATCATCTGGACCGTTATGACGGTTTTGATGCCTATTGCGCATCCAAGGAACGGCTGTTTTCGATGCAGTCCGGGGAACATGTCGCCGTGATCGCGATGGACGATGATCCCAGTCGCCTTATTGCCGCTGGGGTTCAAAGCCGCTTGGTGCCGGTCAATTCCGACATGATCGACGCCGCCGATCAGGCGCAATGGCCCGCGTTGCAGGGGCCGCATAACGCGCAGAATGCCGCTGTGGCTCTGGCTGTTGCCCACGCTCTGGGGATCAGCGAAGCCGATGCCCGTTCCACTTTCAAAACCTATTCCAGCCTGCCGCATCGGATGGAGCGCATCGGGGAAAGGAACGGCGTGCTGTACGTCAATGACAGCAAGGCGACCAACCC
>JAENVZ010000175.1 GCA_016650315.1 Alphaproteobacteria bacterium
GCGAGGGTAGTGGCTGCCTTTGGCTCAGCCCGCATGATGAAACGCCGAGTGTTCCCTGTGACGCCGCGCCAGAGGAACTGGCGGTGGCCGAAGCAATCGCTCGGCTTGAAGAGGTTGTTGACTGGAAGATCAAAGCGGTGGAGCGCAAGTGGGCGGGCCTGCGCAGTTTTGCGCCCGATCGGCTGCCGGTTTACGGCTTTGATCCTTTTGCGCGCGGTTTCTTCTGGTTTGCAGGGCAGGGAGGCTTCGGCATCCAGACCGTACCTGCTGCCGCGAAACTGGCTGCGGCGCTGTTGTTGGATATGCCGCCCCATGCCAGTGTGACGCATATCGACCCTGCATCTTATGATCCCGGCCGGTTCGAATAGGGCAGGCCGCAACGACCGGGGCTTTTGCTGCTTCCCCCGAACATCTTCATCCGTGCCCTAAAGCTTTGTTCCGATAGGTCGATCTAGTGCTGGAGGTCAGCAAATGTACGTTCACGTGCATGAGCGTCACCTTCACCATTATTTTGAGATCTGCCGCGGCGTTTCGTCGAGGCAGGGCGGCCCAAAGGGAAACGGCATAATGATCACATGGTTCGCAATGAAAGCGCCGCTTCGGCAGAAGTTGACGGTGGCTTTCGGTTTTTTCTCCGCTTTGCTGTTCGCGGTCGCGTTTGCGACTTATCTGGCGCAAGGCCAGTTGGCCGATGCGATCACGGCGAAGGATATGACAGCCGTTCAAACCGTTTATAACGGCATGTTTGGCTGGGCCTGGATCATTTCGGGTGCAAGTGTTCCCATTGGCATTTTTGCCGTCTGGTATTTGAGCCGGGTCATTGCCGATCCCTTCGCTTCCATCGTTCAGGACATTGAATCGATTGCCGCGGGCAAAAATGTGCCGGACATCGGCCGCGACAAATATGAAGATTGCGTTGGCCGCCTGGCCCGCGCCATCGCCATTATCCGCGATCAGGCTGTCGGGCGCCAGCAGACGGTGGCAAAGGAAAATGAAGACCAGCGCGCTATTGTCGCGGCCTTGGGCGATGGCCTGCAGCGCCTTGCCGTTGGGGAGATCGACCATCAGATCGATACACCCTTCCCGCCGGAACTGGAAAAGCTGCGCATCGATTATAACAAGGCGACGTCCGAACTGTGCAAGATGCTGCGTGCTGTCACGGAATCGGCGGACAGCATCAACAACGGTTCAGGTGAAATCAGTTCAGCGACCGAGGATCTGTCGCGCCGTACCGAGCAGCAGGCTGCCGCGCTGGAGGAAACAGCCGCCGCGACCAATGAGGTTACATCGGGCGTGCGGGAAATCGCTCAGCGGGCAGGCAGCGCCAATCTGGCGGTCAACGAAGCGCACAAGGAGGCGACCGAGGGTGGCCAAACCGTATCGCGCGCCGTTACCGCAATGGATCAGATCGAAAAATCCGCACAGGAAATCGCGCAGATCATCAATGTCATCGACGGCATCGCTTTCCAGACCAACCTGCTGGCGCTCAATGCCGGGGTTGAGGCCGCCCGCGCGGGCGATGCTGGCAAGGGGTTTGCGGTTGTCGCCAACGAAGTCCGCGCTTTGGCCCAGCGGTCCGCCGATGCGGCCAGCAATATCAAGAAGCTGATTACCACCAGTTCCGAACAGGTGGAAAGCGGCGTGCATCTGGTAGGGAAAACCGGACAGATGCTGGAACGGATCGTCGCCAAAGTGGGCGAGGTTCGCAGCCTGATCAACGAAATATCTGCATCGACCGAAAGCCAGGCCGCCAATTTGCAGCAGGTCAACGGTGCCGTCGGCGACATGGACCGCAGCACGCAGCAAAATGCGGCTATGGTCGAACAAAGCACGGCGGCCGCGCGTACCCTGGCGTCTGAAGCCAACGAATTACTGACACTGATCGGCAATTTCAACGTCGGCAAGCCAGCAAGCACCCCACGCCGCCCTTCAGTGCCCAAGCGGGCAGTTGCAGCGCCATCACGCAATCCGGTTGTGGCGCTCCAGGCGGCGCTTGGCAATGCCGCCCTGCAAGCCACGCCAAGCGACGATGACTGGAGCAAA
>JAENVZ010000176.1 GCA_016650315.1 Alphaproteobacteria bacterium
CCATATGAAGCGCAAGCTGCTTGACCAGTTGGCTACGTCGCATGATTTCGACGTGCCGCCAAGCATGGTGGAAGCGGAATTCAATCAGATCTGGAAGCAGCTTGAACATGAAGCGGGTCATGAGGACGATCCCGAGACCGCCAAGGCCGAGATGGAGAAGGACCGTGACGAATATCACGCCATTGCCGTCCGCCGTGTTCGTCTGGGCCTGCTGCTGTCAGAAATCGGTCAGGCCAATGGCGTTGAGGTCAGTCAGGCCGAAACGAACCGTCTGATCATGGAAGCCGCACAGCAGTACAATCCCAAGGATCGTGAACGCTTTATCCAATATGTGCAGCAGGAACCAATGGCCGCTGCGCAGCTTCGTGCGCCGCTTTATGAGGACAAGGTTGTCGATTTCCTGTTCGAAAAGGCTGAAGTTTCGGATCGTGCGGTAAGCCGTGAGGAACTGGAAGCCGCGATTGAGGCTGAAGATGGCGAGCATGTCCACGGCCCTGGCTGCGGTCATGACCATGATCATGAGGCAAAGCCCAAGAAGGCTCCGGCCAAAAAGCAGGCTGCCAAAAAAGACGCCGCTGCTGAAGAGGCCGTAGAAGCTCCGGTTGAAGAGAAAAAGGCTCCGACCAAGAAAGCCGCAGCAGCCAAGGCGGAAGTCGAAGAAAAACCTGCCGTAAAGAAGGCGCCAGCAAAAAAGCCCGCTGCCAAAAAAGCTGCTGATCCCAAGTAAATATGACGGTGTCGGGGGCAGTGAAGGACGTAACATCGCTGCCCCCGGCCCTGCGTATCGCGGTGCTGTTGCCCTGTTATAATGAGGCAGAAGCAATAGCACAGACGGTTGAGGCATTTGCCAAGGCGCTGCCGCCCGCGAAAATCTATGTCTATGACAATAACAGCACCGACGGATCGCGCGAGATAGCGGCCCGCGCAGGCGCTATCGTGCGCAGCGTACGGCAACAGGGCAAGGGGCATGTCGTGCGCCGCATGTTCGCCGATGTGGACGCTGACATTTATATCATGGCCGATGGCGACGCGACCTATGATGCGTCTGCCGCGCCTGCCATGGTGGCTGACATGCTGATGGATAATCTGGACATGGTTGTCGGCGCACGCAAATCCGAAGTGGATGCGGCCTATCGGCCCGGCCATCGGTTAGGCAACAGGCTGTTGACCGGCCTCCTTCGTCACCTGTTTGGCCGTAGTTTTACCGATATTTTGTCCGGGTATCGCGTTTTTTCGCGCCGGTTCGTGAAAAGCTTTCCGGTGCTTTCCGTCGGGTTTGAGATCGAAACGGAAATGAGCGTACACGCGCTGGAACTGCGGATGCCGGTGGCCGAGCGCACTACCGCTTATGCCGCGCGGCCTGACGGTTCGGTAAGCAAGCTGAATACGGTGCGCGATGGATGGCGGATATTGCGGACGATTTTCACCCTGTTCCGGGTGGAGCAGCCGATCTGGTTTTTTGGTGCGATTGGCGGGGGCTTGGCGCTCGCCGCGTTGATATTGTCCGCACCGTTGTTTGTGACCTATCTGGAAACCGGACTGGTGCCGCGTTTCCCGACGGCGATCCTGGCGACCGGGTTGATGATTATCGCGGCGCTTAACGGGATGTGTGGTCTTATACTGGATACCGTGGTGCGGGGCAGGCGAGAGATGCGGCGGCTTGCCTATCTTACTTTTCCGGCACCTGCTGATCTAGCCCCTTGAAGCCGTGCGCATTTGCCCCGATGTAGGGGCGGCACATCGATAAAGAGAAGAAAGAGTCTCATGCACGATAGATTTCCTGATCCAGTAAGCGGCCTTGTTCCCATCGTCATCGAACAGTCGAATCGCGGCGAACGCAGTTTCGATATTTTTTCGCGGCTGTTGCGGGAACGGATCGTGTTTGTGACCGGCGGGGTCGAAGATCAGATGGCCTCGATCATCGTGGCCCAGCTTCTGTTCCTGGAATCGGAAAATCCGAAAAAGGACATCTGGATGTACATCAACTCGCCGGGCGGCGTTGTGACGGCTGGCATGGCCATCCATGACACCATGAAATATATCCGCCCGCAGGTTGGAACCGTCTGCATCGGTCAGGCGGCGTCCATGGGCAGCTTCTTGTTGGCGTCAGGAGAGCCGGGCAAGCGTATTGCCATGGCCAATGCCCGGATCATGGTGCATCAGCCATCGGGCGGGGCGCAGGGCATGGCGTCGGATATCGAAATCCAGGCCAAGGAAATCCTGCGCATCCGCAGTCGGATGAACGGGCTTTATGCTAAATATACGGGGCAAGCGCTGGAAAAGATTGAAGCCGCGATGGACCGCGATACTTTTCTGGAGGCAGACGAGGCCAAGGTATTTGGTCTGGTCGATGAAGTGTATGACAAGCGTCCTGCACCTTCTGAAGATTCAGACAAGGCCGGGAGTTGAGTTGAAGCGTAGCTGATTGTTTTGGCATGAAATCATGAGGGATGGAGGTGGCGCTCCTTTCCATATTCCATGTCTGTCATGCAGCGGATTGGCGTCTTAACGTAAAAATATCGGAAAAAAGGCGTTAACGTGTTTGCAGCGATGAATATGACAGTTTACCTTTTACACAGCGCCCTAAACAAGAATTGCCATTGTTTGATGTCGGGGATGTGGGTTAGCATGCCGAATGCATATGTGCCTACGGGATCGGGCACAGGGAAGGTAAGATGACAAAATTGACGGGTTCTGATTCGAAAAGCACGCTTTACTGCAGCTTTTGTGGAAAGTCGCAACATGAGGTGCGCAAGCTGATCGCAGGGCCGACCGTCTTCATTTGCGATGAATGCGTTGAATTGTGCAACGACATCATCCGCGAAGAAACCAAGGGCGGACTTGTCGGCAAGAAGGACGGTGGCGTTCCAACGCCAATCGAAATCTGCGACGTCCTGGATGATTATGTCATCGGCCAGCAACGCGCCAAGCGCGTCCTGTCGGTCGCCGTGCACAATCATTACAAGCGATTGAACCATGGCACCAAGTCGGGTGAAGTCGAACTGGCCAAATCGAACATCCTGCTTGTCGGCCCGACAGGGTGCGGCAAGACGCTATTGGCCCAGACGCTGGCCAAGACGTTCGATGTGCCCTTCACCATGGCGGATGCGACCACGCTCACCGAAGCGGGCTATGTCGGCGAGGATGTTGAGAACATCATTCTGAAGCTGTTGCAGGCGAGCGACTATAATGTCGAAAAGGCGCAGCGCGGCATCGTCTATATCGACGAAATCGACAAAATCAGCCGCAAGGCGGAAAATCCTTCCATCACCCGCGACGTATCGGGGGAGGGTGTGCAGCAGGCTTTGCTCAAGCTGATGGAAGGCACCACGGCCAGCGTTCCACCGCAGGGCGGTCGCAAGCATCCGCAGCAAGAATTCCTGCAGGTCGATACGACCAATATCCTTTTCATCTGCGGCGGTGCGTTCGCGGGTCTGGAAAAGATCATCGGAGACCGGCTGGAAGCCAAGTCCATCGGATTTGGTGCGCATGTCGCGGCCCCTGATGAGCGCCGCACGGGTGAGCTTCTGCGTTCATGCGAACCAGAGGATTTGCTGAAATTCGGCCTGATCCCTGAATTTGTCGGTCGTCTCCCCGTCATTGCGACGCTGGAGGATCTCGACAATGAAGCGCTGGTCAAAATTCTGGCCCAACCGAAAAACGCCTTGGTCAAACAGTATAAAAAGCTGTTCGACATGGAAGACGTAGATCTGACCTTTACCGATGATGCGCTGGTCTCCATTGCCAAGCGGGCGATCGAACGCAAGACGGGGGCACGCGGTTTGCGCTCCATTCTGGAAGCGATCCTGCTTGATACGATGTTCGATCTTCCCTCCATGCAGGGCGTGGGTGAGGTCGTGATTGACAAGGATGTTGTCGATGGCCGCAAGGAACCTGTGCGGGTTTTCAGCGAACGCCGGAAGACAGGCGACGCCGCCTGAACCTGAAATTTCCATGAGTAAGTGATGGTCCGCATCGATTGATGCGGGCCATTTTTTAGCGCCTTACTTCAGGCAGGCATCCAGCCCTTGCCTCCGCACTACGCCAATGCGCCGCGTAATGCTGTTGCCATAACGGCGTGTAAACCCTGAAGGCGCGATTGCTGCACGTTTTTTGGGCTGGGGAAGGACCGCGGCGATGCGTGCGGCCTCGCTGGGGGAAAGCTGGGACGCACCGTGATGGAAATAACGGATGGCGCCTGCCTGCACCCCATAGGTGCCGATGCCGGTTTCCGCGATATTCAAATACACTTCCATGATCCGGTGCTTGGTCCACAGCGTTTCGATCAGCACGGTGAACCATGCCTCCAATCCCTTGCGGAAAAAACCGCCGCCCTGCCATAAAAAAGCGTTTTTGGCGGTTTGCTGGCTGACGGTCGATCCGCCGCGAATCTTGCCGCCGCGCAGGTTGCGGAGCATGGCGCCTTCAATGGCTTGGGCATCAAAGCCGTGATGCGAACAAAATTTGCTGTCCTCTGCCGCGATGGCAGCACGGGCCATGTCAGGGTCGATCTTGCTGAGCGGGGTCCAGTCTTTCGTAATCCCGTTGCCGTCCAATATCATGGTCGCGGTTACTGGTGGCGGCACGACGCGGTAGAGCAGAACCCACAGCACCGAAAACAGAATGAAATAAAGGAATATCTTGCCTGATAGCTTCAAAAAGCGGCGTGAGCGCGTACGGGGTCTGTTTGCCATGCGCCATGATTAGCGTGCAGTTTTTCGTACGTCATCAGGGGAAATGAAAAGCCCCTCCGCAAAAGGAGGGGCTTTGAGAGTTTACATGGCCGGAAGCAGCCTTTTGTCGCCCGCAATCCGCATCACAGCCTTTTGCAGCTTTTCAAATGCACGGACCTCGATCTGGCGGACGCGCTCACGGCTGACGCCATAGACCTGGCTCAGTTCTTCAAGCGTCTTTGGCTCTTCGGCCAGACGCCGTTCGGCCAATATATGTTTTTCGCGCTCGTTCAGGTCCGCCATGGCCGCCACCAGCATTTCATGGCGTACATTGGCTTCCTGCGCCTCGGCGACACGCTCGTCCTGCAATGGGCCATCGTCTGACAGCCAGTCTTGCCATTGCCCATCGCCATCTTCGCGCATGGGAACGTTGAGCGACGTGTCGCCGCCCATCGCCATGCGGCGGTTCATGCTGACAACATCAGCTTCCGTCACGCCCAGATGGGTGGCGATCTTTTCTACGTCCTCGGGGCGCAGATCGCCATCCTCGAACGCTTCAAGGTTGTTCTTCATCCGGCGCAGGTTGAAGAACAGCTTCTTCTGCGCCGCCGTGGTGCCCATCTTGACGAGGCTCCAGCTACGCAGGATGAATTCCTGGATCGACGCACGAATCCACCACATCGCATAGGTCGCCAGACGGAAACCGCGATCCGGCTCAAATTTCTTTACGCCCTGCATCAGGCCGATATTGCCTTCCGAAATCAGTTCGGAAACCGGCAGGCCATAGCCGCGATAGCCCATGGCGATCTTTGCCACCAGACGCAGATGCGACGTAACAAGCTGGGCCGCAGCCTCAGGATCCTGATGCTCGGCATAACGTTTCGCAAGCATATATTCCTGCTCTGGCTTGAGGATCGGAAATTTCCGAATCTCCGCCAGATAGCGGTTTAGACTGGCATCACCGCCAAGCGCGGGAATTGTCGCGGGGACATTTGTTCCACTGGCCATGATTGTTCAACTCACTTTCCCTGTGTGCCGTGAACGATTTCTATCCGCTTCTGGCACCTTTACTTTATACGTATCTATACGCGAAGCTGCCTTAACAGTTCCTGCATGTCACCAGGAATTTCGCTTTGGAACACCAAAGAGTTACTATTCACTGGATGGATAAAGCCAAGCCGTGCCGCATGCAATGCCTGACGGTGGAAACCCAGCGTTTCCAATATTGGCCGATGGGCCTTGCGTGGCCGTCCATAGACCTGATCACCCAGCAGCGCGTGGCCGATATGCGCCATATGGACGCGCACCTGATGCGTCCGTCCGGTTTCCAGCCGGCATTCGATCAGAGCCGCCTCATTCAACATTTCGCGCACCACGTAATGGGTTATAGCATGCTTGCCGCGTCCTTCGTGCTGGATCGCCATCTTTTTGCGGTCGGACGGTGACCGCCCAACCCACGCATTGACAGTTCCGCTAGAGGGGGAGGGACGTCCGCTGACGATGGCGGCATAGCGCCGGTCAATGCTGTGCGCGGCAAATTGGGTTGCCAGCCCTTCATGCGCCTTGTCCGTTTTGGCGACAACAAGCAGACCGGACGTGTCCTTGTCGATCCGATGCACGATCCCGGGCCGCGCGACGCCGCCAATCCCCGAAAGTTGCCCCCGGCAATGGTGGAGCAGCGCGTTGACCAGTGTTCCATCGGCATTGCCCGCCGCAGGATGGACGACAAGGCCCGCAGGCTTGTCGATCACGATCAGATATTCATCCTCATAAGCGATGACGAGCGGGATGTCCTGTGGCATCGCCTGCGCCACGATCGGTGGCGGAACGGCAATTTCATAACATTGTCCTTCTCGGACCTTGGCGGATGGATCGGTTACGGCAGCCCGGCCGGACAAAGTAACGTTTCCGGCAAGAATCAAGGCCTTGAATCGCTCACGCGACACGTCCGGCACCAGCGTTGCAAGCGCCCGGTCAAGCCGCATGCCGCCGCAATCGTCGGTGATGGTCGTGTTGATACTGGAAGCCCCCGGATTCACGTCTTAGGATATAGAAATGGATGTGCGCATATCAAGAGACCTGCTCGATCGAATTCTGGCCGATGCCGCGCATGGGCAGGGGGAGGAGCGGTGCGGATTGTTGTTGGGCGAAGCGGACCATATCCGCGATGTTCGTTTTGCAGCCAATGTCGCATTGGACCCGACGCGGCATTTCGAACTGGATCCCGCTATATTGCTGGCCACGCATAAATCGGCGCGGGCGGGCGGGGCGCGTATTTTGGGACATTATCATTCCCATCCATCGGGAACCGTCGTTCCTTCGGCAATTGATGCGCAATGCGCTGCGCCTGACGGATCGCTATGGCTAATCGTTGCCGGTGCGCAGGCGGCGCTTTGGCGGGCGACGGGTACAGGAGAGGTGTATGAGCGTTTTCAGGCCGATACCATGATAATTTACGATGATGTCACGCTTGCATAGAGAGTTGGGCTCCTGCATGAGAGGCTCGACTTCAGGATACGGCAAGTCCACCCCGCACAGGATCAGGATGAATGACAGTAGAGACAATTGATTTCGCCGCCTTGCTGTGTTCGC
>JAENVZ010000177.1 GCA_016650315.1 Alphaproteobacteria bacterium
CTCGGCAGCCATGATGTCGGGCCGCCGCCTGAGCATATCCGATCGCAGGCCCATGGCAATGTCTGCCGGGGCGGTTGGAATGGGCGCCGCCCCAATCAACACGTCATCCATTGCTTCTGGCGGCTGACCGACAAGCAGGGCTATGCGATCTATCGCCGCGCGAATATCGGCCTCCAGAACTGGCGTCTGGGCTGCGCTCGCGCGGGCGCGGCTTTCGGCCCGGACATAATCGGATCGGGACGATTCTCCCGCGTCAAGGCGCTGCCGCGTGAGGTGTGCGATCTGGTCCTGCGCCAGTGCGTCTGCCTTTGCGCTTGCCAGCAACGCCTGGGCCGTGCGCAGGTCGATATAGCTTTGCGCAATTTCCGCGTGCAGGCTTACCAGCACGGATCGCTGCTCGGCCTCGACCGCTTCCGCGCGGGCGGATGCGGCTTCCGTTTGCCTTGCCGCATGCCCCCACAGATCGATTTCCCAACTCGCATCGAAGCCTGCATCGTACAGGTCAAAATCACGCGGAAAGCCGGGGATATTGGCAATCGGGATTTGACCATTTTCGCTGACCCTGTTGGTTGTCGCTGCACCTGACGCATTGAGCCGGGGCAGGCCTGTCCCCGCTACGGCATCCCGATTGGCCCGTGCTTCGCGCAGCCGCGCCTGCGCCACCCGCACGTCGGGACTGTTGGCGTTGGCCTGCGCAATCAAGGCGTTGAGATGCTCGTTGCCAAGGCGCGTCCACCACAGCGCATCCACGCTCCCGCTGCCGGTCGCTTCAATCCAGTCCGGCGATGCCTTCACCTCTGGCGGGCGCTTGTAATCGGGTCCGACCGTGCAGGCAGGAAGCACCAATATACCAAGGAGGAGAAGGGAATTACGGGTCATGGCGCTACTCCATACGGGCGCGGAACAGCCATGCCGCCAGACTGATCGTGACGGCGGCAATGAGGATGAGGGGAACGATGTTGGACAGGACCTCGTTGACCGGCATGTTTTTCAGAAACAGTCCTTCAACGATGACCAGAAAGTGCCGTGCCGGATCGGCCAAGCTCACCATTTGCAGCCATCCCGGCATGTTATCGATCGGGCTGGCATAGCCCGACAGCAGGATCACGGGCACCGTAACAAGGAATATGCCAAGGAACGCCTGTTGCTGCGTTTGCGATGCGGCGGACACGAACAGCCCTATGCCCACCAACGCCAACAGATAGATGAAAAGCGACAGAAAAAACAGGAGGATCGACCCGTTGAACGGTACGCCGAACAGCAGGACGCCAACGCACAGGAAAACCGTGCCGTTGAACAGGCCAACGCAGATCGGCGGCACTGTCTTGCCGATCAATATTTCATGCACCCGCAGGGGTGAAACCATCAACTGATCGAACGTCCCCAATTCCCGTTCACGCGCTATCGACTGTGCGGTAACGGCCATGCCCGTCGTGGCCCCGATGATGACGACAAGCGCGGGCAGGGTGAACCACAGGTAATCGAGATTGGGGTTGAACCAGTGCCGCACGATGCTGCCTGGCGGTGCAGTGGCAGTGCCGGGACGCAGGGTGGCGCCTGTCCGCATGGCGACCTGTTGCAGATAGCCTGCGACGATCTGCGCCGCGTTGGATCGCCTTCCATCGAGAATTAATCCGGCCCTTGCTCCGCCACGGACAAGCTGCACGTCGAAATCGGGTTCCAGCACGATGGCGGCAATCACGTCCTGATTGTCGATGGCGTGCGCCAGTTCCTTGTCCGATCGAAGGGGTACTATATGACCCACATTGGGGCTGCCTGCGATTTGCGAGACAAATTCAATGGCGCCGCGTCCGCCGCTGCGGTCGAGGATGCCGACGTCGAAATTCCTGACCTCCAGCGTGGATGCGAAGGTAAAGATGAAAAGTTGCAGTAAGGGTGGAATGAAGAGCACGATCCGGGATCGGGGATCGCGCAGCACCGCCCAGAATTCCTTGATGATGATCGCGCGCAGGCGGCCCATCAGTCGAGCCTCTTGTGGGTGAGCCGGAATGTCAGCGTGAAAAACAGCGCGCCAAAACCCAGCATGGCCGCGATGTCTTTAATAAACAGGCCCCACATATCCCCGGCCATGAAGACCGTCTGCAGGGACGGGATCAGATAGCGGGCAGGGACAAGATAGGTGATCGCCTGAATGGGCCAGGGCATGGAGGCGATTTCGAACAGAAAGCCTGACAGCAGCAACGCGGGCAGGAATGCGGACAGCAGCGCGATCTGACTGGCGACGAATTGGTTGCGGGTCGTCGCTGAAATCAGCAGGCCTTGCCCCAGCGCTGGCACCAGAAAAGCGGAGGCGATAGCGAATAAGGCCACCACTGATCCCCGAAACGGCACGCCGAATGCAAAAACCGCCAGCGCCGTGCAGAGCGACATGGAAAAGAGCGCCAGTACGAAATAGGGGATGAGCTTGCTGGCGATGAATTCCGCCATGCTGACCGGCGTTGCCATGATCGCTTCCATCGTTCCACGTTCCCATTCGCGCGCGACCACCAGTGCTGTCAGCAACGTGCCGATCATGGCCATGACAATGGCGATAGCGCCGGGAACCAGAAAATAGCGGCTTTTGAGTTCCGGGTTGAACCAGAATCGGGTTTGCAGGTCGATAGGGGGGCGCAATGCGTGTGCGCCAATTCCCGCCTCGTTCGCCGCCCAGTTTGCGCGCACGCCCTCGGCATAGGCGGCGGTAAAGCTGGCGGTATTGGGGATCGACCCGTCGGTTATGATCTGGATTGGAGCGCCGCCATGCCGTGCGCGCTTTTCGGCGAAATCGGCGGGAATGACAATGATTCCGCGAATGCGTCCGGCCACCAGTTCGCCCTTCAGCGGCGCGACTGATCTTGCCATGCTGACATCAAACCATTTCGAGCGTTCGAACGCCTGCGCAAGGCCAAGTGCCGCCGGACTGTCGTCTTCCAGCGCCAGCCCGACGCGGGTGCGTGCCGTATCGAGCGATACCGCA
>JAENVZ010000178.1 GCA_016650315.1 Alphaproteobacteria bacterium
TCTGGTCCCAAACCAGATGCGCTACCAGGCTGCGCTACTCCCCGAGGTCGATGTGCCTTAAGCACCCCTGCACGCTTCTGGCAACCCGAAAAGGCGGAGCCGTGTCGAAAGAATGAAGTTTATAGACAAATTGGTGGGCCCGGAGGGATTCGAACCCCCAACCTAGCCGTTATGAGCGGCCGGCTCTACCGTTGAGCTACAGGCCCCCACCGGTCGAAGGCCGTCCGATAGCGGACCGCTGCTTGTCTTTGCAAGCCTTTATGCGGAATTCCGGCGGCGGCACGGCGGCGAGAAATTCATCCAGCGATGCTGCCTGAACGCCGCGCAGCGCCATCCGGTTCAGCACGGCGTCCCACCATCCATAAAAAGTCCGCAGATCGGCTGCATCGCGGACATAAGGTGTATGTCCCGGCTCCAGCGAAGGCGAATGGAAAGATAAGTTGAGCACCTGCACGCCATCGTCCAGCATCCTGTCGATCGCTTCAAGCGCATCGCGCACCGGAATGCCTTCAGGCGTTAATGCGACGCGTGTCAACATGCCAAGCTTCGACAGGCCGCCCGGCACATTACTGAAATTCTGAGCGAGCTTGTATAACGGTCGCCCGAACGCCCGCAAATGTCCTGTGAAAGTCGTCGATAGTGGTAATTCGACCAACCGGCGCTCTGGCCCCGCCCAATAGGGGACAAGCGGGAGATGATAAAAATCGGGACCAAGCTGATCCCGATAATCAAACAACGCCCGCACGGAACTGTCGAGAAGGAACCCCTCTTCCTCCAGCAACCGGGCGCTATTTGGCCCAACCCCATAGCGACCGGCGCGAAAACTAATAGGCGGCTTGCCCAATTTCGCCGTGATCTGGTCACGCAGCGCACGAATTTTGGCGCGCTCCAGTTCCTCGGGCAAGCGGCCTGCATAACTGTTGGCCACCGTCACCTGCTCCTCATGCGGCGGATTCACCCAGGGATGAAGTTGCGCCCCGACATCGCATGCCCCCGCCGCCATCCATTCCCGCAGCAATTCGACAGCCGCCGGACTTTCCAGGATCGGATAATCGACCATATGAACCGGACGCACCCCGGATCGGGTCAAATAGCCCTGCCCTTCAGCAAGCCCCTTCAGACTGTTGACCGTGTGGTTCGTTCGGGAAAAAGGCTTTCCCCAGTCAAATTCTTCCTCAGTGTCGATAAACAGCGTGAAACGCACGCCGAATTCAGGTGCGAGTGCGATGAAGTCCTGCTGATCCGGGTAGCGGCTGAAGGCCCCGTCATGTGTATCGGTCCACATCGCGGCAGAAGGCAAGTTCATTCCCCTTTCGATGTCGAAACCGAATCAAGCTTTGACGGGAAAATGACCCATGGGAATGAATATTTCGGTAAAATGCGAACCGGAAAGGCAAACTTCAAGCGCGATCAGGCGCCGGTTCCGCTTTCTTCCACTTCGACCATGGCAGGCAGAGCCAGAATGAAGCGACCGTCTTCGATCAGGAATTGCCCTCCGCCGCTGCGCGCAAGATTCTGCACGAGTCGAAGCGAAAAGCCGATGCCCAGCAATGGGGCGTCCGGCCATTCGCCGTCGGGACCATATGCGGGATCGAACATGTCCGCTTCCGCCATACCCTGCAAGGCTGCCGGACGATCCACAGCAAAAACGATCGCCCTGCTTGTGTGGTCGTAGAAACAATGACCCTGAATCGGTTCTCCCGGTCCTGAAACGGACAATATCGCCCGCAACAGATGCTGGAACATGCGCTCAGCCTGCACCCCTTCAAGCCCAAGCGAGGGCAGATCGTCGTCCACCGCGATGCTGAGCCGTGCCGCCGCGCCATTTTCACTGAACCGTGCCGCCAGCCCAAGCAGCAATTCGGCGGCATCGACAAGCCCCGGACGGGCTTCCAGGTCGCCACGCTCGATACGGCTCGCCAGATCAAGATCGTCGAACGTGCCGAGCAGCTTTTGCGCATCGGCAACAATATTCGTGGCCAGAGCACGATATTGCCCGCTTACAGGCCCAAAAAACTGATGGTCGATGATCTCGGCAAAGCCCAGAATGGCGTTAAGAGGCGTGCGAAGTTCATGGATCAATTCACGCAAGGATTCGCCCGGCAGGGATGATCCATAAAGGCCGCCGGGACGTCCCGGCGTCACACTGACTTCGTGCAGATGCGGCCGTCTGGCATTGCCTCTGTAACCCTGAAACCGGCCAGTCTGCTGATTGAAATAGGGGATGGCCGACATCCGCCATTCGCCAGCAAGCCGCCCCGCCTCAATCGTGAAGCGCGCATTGCGAAAGGCTGTGCGATGGCGAAAAGCTCCGGCGACATGCCCATCGGGGCCGGCATTAGCGAACGGTGGCGGCTGGGAGATGGAAAGGCCGATCAATTGGCCACGCGGAGCGTCCTTCACCCAATGGATGATGCCGTCCATATTGGTTTCAAAGCTGAATTCTCGAACTTCGCCCTCAGGCACCTCCCCGCTGGTGCCATTCAACTCTTCATTGCGTACTTCAGCAGGAAGCGGACGCATACCGCGACCGCTGGTGAAACTTTCGATTCGATCCACCAGGCGACGGATCTGGCTTTCTTCCTCCTGCGGCTCGGATATGAGCTGTAACGGCA
>JAENVZ010000179.1 GCA_016650315.1 Alphaproteobacteria bacterium
CCATCACCCGCTCCAATCTCTCCCCTATCGAAAAAGAAATCGCGTATGCGGCACCGCCGGCCCGGCCGCTCGCTTTGGCTCGCGGCGTTCGTCGCTCTCGCAGGTCCACTGGGCCTGCTCGCGCGCTACGCGGGCCGCGCCTCACTCCATCACCCGCTCCAATACTTAACCCGAAATTGAACAACGGTTTTGCAGCAAGTTTTGAGGTTATCGCTTCGGCGAGGTGCCGTCCTGTGCTTAGTCCGGTCCCTGGGACCCCATCGTGGCCAGATCACAATTTTCCGCTGCTGACCCATAGCGAGCGTTTGTGGAAGTTTGAGCCCCACTACGATTCAGTTTGCCATCTGATTTAATTGTGGGCGTTATGTGGATTGGGGCGTTATCGCTCCATCTAGTGCAAGAGCATTGCGATAGCAGCCGCAACTTGGTCATCGTTGATGACATCGGGGGCGGATTTGTTCAGCAACCACACCCTCAATCCACCGGAATAGAAAGACTTTCGATTAATAGACGGACAGTCCTCATCGGCGGTGCAGTGCTTGCAGCGGGCGCTGGCGCCGCCGCATATCTGACCATGTCGGGAATGGGTTCGACATCGGGGTACACCGCCCGCGTCGCCCATTTGCGGGTGCCGTTGGGATCGCCGGCGCACTTCCGGGATCTGGTCCGCTTTGCGACGCTCGCACCCAACGGTCACAATACGCAACCCTGGAAGTTCCATGTGCGTGACAATGTGATCCGGATACATCCTGACCATTCACGCCGGACACCCATCGTCGATCCCGACGATCACCATCTATTTGTCAGTCTGGGTTGCGCCGCCGAGAATCTTTCGCTTGCTTCGCTTGCTCGCGGTCGCCCTGGCGCGATCAGTTTCGATCCAGCAGATGGCGGATCGCTCGCGTTTACCCCTCAGGCCGGCCCGGCCATCTCTTCGGCTCTGTTCGATGCCATCCCAAGGAGACAGTCGACTCGCGCCGAGTATGATGGTCGCCAAGTCAGCGCCGCCGATCTGCGGACTCTGGCAGCGGCGAGTTCGATCCCCGGAGTCGATCTGGTCCTGCTCACCGACTGGCCCCGGATGGAGCGCCTGCGCGACCTGGTGGTGGCCGGCAACAGCGCGCAGATGGCGGACGCAGCGTTCATGCTCGAACTCAAATCTTGGCTGCGCTTCAATCCCCGGCAGGCGTTTCGAACCGGCGATGGCCTCTATAGCGTGGCGAGTGGCAGCCCGGCGCTGCCCGACTGGCTTGGCCCGCGCGCATTTGACTGGCTGGTGACGGCACAACACGAGAATGACAAATACGCGCGACAAATTCGCTCATCATCCGGGATTGCGGTGTTCGTCGCTTCGCGCGAAGGCCCTGAACATTGGGCAGCGGTTGGGCAATCATGCCAGCGCTTTGCATTGCAGGCAACGGCGTTGGGGCTGAAGCATGCCTTCATCAACCAGCCCATCGAAGTTGCGCATCTCAGGCCCGACCTGGCTTCTCTTGTCGGCCTGCCTGGCAGACGACCTGATATTGTGATTCGGTTCGGTTATGGCCCAACGCTTCCCTATTCGCCGCGACGCCCTGTCGACGCCGTCATCACGGTGTGACAGGCAGAGTTGATGATCCCAGACACGGTGCTCCGCACCATCAAGGCGGCACATACCGCGGCGTTCGTCACTCGAATCGATCCACCGGATCGATTTGATCGGCCTTTGGCCGGTCGCGCCTCACCCTATCACCCGCTCCAATAAACTGTCTCCAAGTGTCTCAAATTGCGAATGCAATGATTTCGCGCCTGTAATGCGTGCACCGCATCATTTTAGTGCGGCCACTTGGCTCTGGTTGCCCGCAATATTTTGCACTAAAACCCCCCTTCATCCGGCCGCAGGGGAAAAGGCCGCAGAGGAAGGAAATCAAATGAAGTCCAAATTTCTTATCGCCGCCGCTGTGGCGGCGCTTATGACGCCGCTTGCGGCGTCCGCGCAATTTCTGGGCAAGGAAGAGGGTGCCGTCACGGCCAACAAAATGGAGGGCACGTTCTGGTCGCCCAAGCCCAGCAAGCTGACGGCCTATACGGGGCCCAATAAGCCGCATTGGAAACTGTCGGAAATCCTGGCGTCCCATAAAGGCCAAAGCGATTGGGTCCAGCCCATCGTGCGCAACAAGGACCAGGAAGGCGACTACATTTCGATGGGCGCCGGCAAGAAGACCAAGCTGAAGATGTATCCGGACGACCGCATCGTCTTCATTGTCTGGGATGGCTCGATCCGCGTGTCCATTGACGGTTATGAACCCTTCACCGCCACCAAGGGCTTCTTTGTGAACGTCCCCTTCCGTCACGCCTATACGCTGGAAAATATCGGCTCGACCCCGGCGCTGCGCTTTGAAGTGCGCCAAGTCGGTTCCACGCCGCTCTATCCGGCCAGCGAGACGCCCGATCCGGTCGCCGGCATGACCTACACCAAGGTCACGATGACTCCTGGCCCGGCCAAGGAAAAGGAGTCCAATCCGATCTATGTCGACTATATGAAAGAGTTCAACGGCACGGATAAGCCCTATGGCGGCAAGTTCGTGTGGGACGATCATTTCACCTCGAACATCCTGCGTGGCAAGGGCGCCCCGGTTCCC
>JAENVZ010000180.1 GCA_016650315.1 Alphaproteobacteria bacterium
CATCATCGGGCAAGGTGCCGATCCTGTGGGACGGCGAAATCGCGGTGTGGGACAGTCTCGCCATCCTCGAATATCTGAATGAGAAGACCGGCAACCAGAAATTTTGGCCAAAGGACCCTGCCGCGCGGGCCATGGCGCGTTCCATGGCGGCTGAAATGCACTCCAGCTTCACCGCACTGCGCCGCACGCACTCCATGAACATCCGTCAGATTTACCCTGCCCAGCCGCCTGCGGACGACGTCATGCAGGACATTGACCGGATCATGCAGCTATGGGCACAGGCCCGCGCACGCTTTGGCGGATCGGGCGATTTCCTGTTCGGCGATTTCGGCGCGGCAGACATCATGTTCGCACCGGTCGTCACCCGCTTCATCACCTATTCCCTTCCCGTGGCACGCTTTGCCGAGGGTTATATGCAGGCCATCATCAGCCATCCCTTCATGCAGGAATGGATTGGCGGCGCGCAAGCCGAAGACTGGGTGGTCGATCGGTTTGAACAGTCTGTGGGGTAAGGGCTGCTCACGACCCAATAGTGGGACACAAGCCTCATCAACGTCATGCCAGCGAAGGCTGGCATCTTTGTCGGTCTGGTGTAAGTCTGCAGGAATGCAGGGCGGCTGGACCTATATTCTCACCAACAAGCCACAGGGTGTGCTTTATATTGGGGTCACCAGTGACCTTGCCACCCGCATGACGCAGCATCGAGACGGTTGCGCGTGAGAAGGCGCTGAAAGCGTGGCAGAGGGCTTGGAAGATCAGGCTCATCGAGGAAAGCAATCCTGATTGGCATGATCTTTTCGAGCATATCGCCTAGCTGTGAGAGATGCCAGCCTTCAGCCAAAGGCTGAAGTTTATCCTGAGCGCCTGCCTTGCAGGCAGTCGAAGGGCTGGCATGACGAAGTTGGCGTGTGTCCATCTCCCACCCCACACCCGCCGAAAATCAAAAGCTGCTGCCGTCCTTCCGCCGAAATCCTTGCCCCGCAGACAGGTGAAGGTCGATGTCAGGATAATGGCAGTCGCGATCGCCTGGCCCGCCGACAACCACGAAGACGCAATCGTGCGCACTTTCATTCACCACATGATGCCCATTGCCATCGCCCTTGGGAAAGACGGCACAATCGCCGGGTATAAGCGGCGTGCGGTCCGAATCATCGATCAGCACGGCCTCGCCCGCCACCATCACCAGAAATTCATCCTCCCCCTCATGCCAATGCCGTTGGCTTGACCATGCGCCGGGTTTCAACACGACATGACTGGCGCCAAAATCACTGATGCCGCCAGCAGGTGCAAGTCTCCGGTACATGCATTTTTGCACTTCACCGGCATATTGGAGCGGATAACCAGTCTTATTGGTTTGGGGGATTGCTTCAAGGTCAAGCTTGGGCATCACTTGCTTCTCCTTCTGGTCAAAAGCGCGGCGCTGCGCTAACCGGCGCAAATGGAAATCACGCGCCAGTCATTGACCGATCCGGTCGCCCTTGCAAGCAGGCTGATCGCCTGCCCTTCGATCACGCCCGCCACCGGCCCGGTATTCGGCGTGCTGGAGGACATGCTGGTCGCGCTCGGTTTCGATGTCGAACGCATGCTGAACGGCGAAGCGCCCGATGGCCCGGTCGAAAATCTGCTCGCCATCCGCAGCCATGGCCCCGGCCCGCATTTCGCCTTTGCCGGGCATCTGGACGTCGTGCCCCCCGGCAATGGCTGGGCGACCGATCCCTTTGTGCCTGTTCAACAGGGCGATCTGCTCTACGGTCGCGGTGCGGTGGACATGAAGGGCAGCATTGCGTCCTTTGTCGCCGCGCTTGCCCGCGCCGATGACCTTCCCGGCACCATCAGCCTGATCATCACCGGCGATGAAGAAGGTGCGGCGGTCCATGGCACGCTCGCGCTGATGGACCGCATGGCCGAACGCGGCATTGCGCCCGATTTGTGCCTTGTCGGCGAACCGACCTCAGTCAACCGCCTTGGCGACATGATGAAGATCGGCCGCCGCGGATCAGTCAACATGTGGATCAGCGTGAAGGGCACGCAGGGCCATGTCGCCTATCCGCACCTGGCGCATAATCCGATCAGCCCGCTGGTTCGCATCCTTGCCGCTATCGAAGCGCTAAAACTGGATGAAGGCACCGACTGGTTCCAGCCCAGCAATATCGAGATTACGGATCTGGAGGTTGGCAACCCCGCCACCAACGTCATTCCGACCGAAGCGCGGGCGCGAATCAGCATCCGTTTCAACGATACGCACAGCGGAGCGGAACTGGTCGAGCGCATCCGCGCGATCGTTGAAGCCGAAGGCGGCGAATTGCTTGCCAAAATCAGCGGCGAACCCTTTCTGACGCCTCCGGGTGATTTTTCCAGCCTGATCTTCGCCGCCATCAAACAGGCGACCGGCATAGACCCGGAACTGTCCACCAGCGGCGGCACATCCGATGCCCGCTTCCTTTCACGCCTGTGTCCGGTGGTGGAATTCGGCCTGTGCAACGCCACGATGCACAAACTGGATGAAGCCGTTGCCATCGCCGATCTGGAAACGCTGACGGGAATTTATGGGGACATAATGGCGCGAGCGTTGACCGGCGGCTAATCTGACCGACTACGCCATTTTGGCGGTGGAACTCCATGCCCCGCTAAAGCGATGCAGATAATCCGTCTCCGCTTCGGGCATGGCGAACAAATAGCCCTGGAAGATCGAACAGCCGATGATCCGCAGCATGTCCATCTGGTCCTGCCGCTCGATCCCTTCAACGACGACTTCCAGCCCCAGACCCTGAATCAGCCCGATGACGGCGCTGCAGATGGTGCGGGATTCGGGTGATGTCACAATATCCCGGACCAGACTGCGGTCGATCTTCACCCGGTCGACGGGCAGGTCCTTGAGGCGCGACAGGTTGGAAAAGCCAGTTCCGAAATCGTCGATTGCAATCCGCACGCCTTCGCGGCGCAAGCCCCGCAACTGCCCCAAAATCCGATCGTCCATATCCATCGCCAGTGATTCGGTGATTTCCAGCTCTATCTTCGCTGGCGCAACATTGTGCCGAATCATGGTATCGCGCAGGCGGGAAAAGAAATCGGGCTGTGCCAGCTCACGCATGCTGATATTGACGGCCAACCGCTGGGAAATGTCTTTGCGGGCCCATTCGGCGGCGGTGGCGCACGCCTTGTTCATGATCCAGTCGCCCAGTTCGACGATTATGCCCGTTTCTTCAGCCATCGGCACAAACCCGCCGGGCAGCAGCACCCCGCGTTCGGGATGGTTCCAACGGACCAGCGCTTCTGCGGCAATGACCCTGCCGGTCGTGACATCAAGCTGCGGCTGGAACTGAAGCAGGAATTCGTTGCGTTCCAGCGCGATACGCAAATCGCGCTCCAATTCGGCGCGGCCAGCAATCACATTGGCCAGTTCCTCACTGAAAAACTCTACCCGGCGGCGCCCCTTGTCCTTGGCCTGATACATGGCAACGTCGGCCGAACGGAGCAAATCGTGTAATGTCTCGCCGTGCTGAGGGTAAAAGGCGACACCAATCGAAGCCCCCAGATCAATCTGCTGACCGCCAATGTCAAAACGCTCGCCCAGCGCATATTGTATAGCGCGCGCAATGCGCTGCGCCGTTTCAGGCGCGGGCAGTTGAGGGAAAAAGAGCGTGAATTCATCGCCTGCCAACCGTCCAACAACGC
>JAENVZ010000181.1 GCA_016650315.1 Alphaproteobacteria bacterium
GGAACTTCGGCGGTGAACGGCACAATCTATGTGCGTGGTAACCGCGCCGACTATGATCATTGGGCACAACTCGGCAACCGCGGTTGGGATTATGAATCATTGCTGCCCTATTTCCGGGGTATGGAAGGCGCGACCAGCGATATGCCGCTTACCTATGGCCGTGACGGACCCTTAAAGATATCGCGCACGCGGGGCGTCCATCCCCTGACGCGTGTTTTTATCGACGCCATGGGTGAGCTTGGCGTTCCCGCCAATGGCGACTATAATGGCGAAAATCAGTTCGGTGCCGCCATCACGCATGTGAATCAACGGCGCGGCTGGCGTTGGAGCGCTGCGCGGGCCTATCTCGATTCCACCCGCAGCCGCTCTAATCTGCGTATCGAGACTAATGTCTTTGTTCGTCGGATTGTGATCAGCGATGGTCGTGCGACTGGGGTTGAGATTGAACAGGGCGGTGAAACGCGCATTGAGCCCTGCGCGGGAGAGGTGCTGATCAGCGCCAGCGTATTCAATTCGCCCAAGCTGCTCATGCTGTCGGGGATCGGGGACCCCGAACATCTTCGCGAGCACGGCATCCCGGTCGTCCATGCCAATGCTGCCGTCGGTCGCAATCTGCAGGAACATGCCGCCGTATCGGTAAAGGGATATGTGAGCCTTCGGACCGCCAATATGGATATGAATCTGCTTGGCAAGATCCGGCATGGCACGCGTTTCGCGCTCTTTGGCAGTGGCCCGGCCAGCTATATTTTTCCCGCCGTTGCATTTGCAAAGACGCAGCCCGGATCCGAGACGCCCGACCTTCAGTTTCATTTTGGCGCCTTTGCAACCGAGGTGACACCCGAAGGGCCAAAGATGCTCGATCGTCCCGCTGTTAGCATTCAGCCCAATGTGAATCGCAGCCGGAGCCGCGGTTATGTGCAGTTGCGGTCGGCCGATCCGGCAGATGCGCCCTTGATCCAGCCGAACATGCTGGGCGATCGGCAGGATTTGGACACGCTGATAGCCGGTGTATCCATGGCGCGCTCGATTTTCCGAACCAAGGCTTTCAGCCCGTATTTCCAAGGCGAATACAAGCCTGGTGACGAAGTGCAGACCGATCAGGAATTGGAGAATTATATCCGGTCCAATACGGTGCCCTGTTTCCATGCGTCCGGCACTGTCAAAATGGGTGACGGCGCTGATGCGGTCGTTGATAGCCGCCTTCGTGTGATCGGAGTTCAGGGCCTTCGCGTTGTCGATTCGTCAATCATTCCACAAGTGCCGTCGGGCAATATTAACGCAATCACGATGGTGATTGGGGAAAAGGGCGCTGATATGATCAACGCGGATCGAAAAGGGTAAGCATTACCGATACGGTCTGTTACGCCCTGGCTTTGCTACTTTGACGAAGCCGTCGATTGATCATGTTCCTATCGCCGTATTTGGGCGACACGGTACGCCATTCTGATTCAGCAAGGCCGGTCCGCTCGATACAGAAAGCATCGAGCGGACCGGCCCGCTATTGAGGCTCAGATGGCAAGGCTCAGATGTTTTGTCTTGCTATCCTGTTTGGGCCTCTAGCGACGAAAGCGAGGAAAGTTGGGGGGGCGCTTCTCAAGAAAGGCCGTGATCCCCTCCATATTTTCCTCATTGCCATAGGCGGATGCAAGCAGTTCGGCATTGGGAAAGAAGGAGCCGTAGAAATCGGCGTCGGAGCCGGCATTGAGCGCCAGCTTGGCGATCCGAATGCTCTGCGGGCTTTTCTGCAGGATTTCCTCGCAGACCTTGGCAACTTCTGCGTCCAGATCTTCGGGCGCACAGACCTGGTTGATCAGGCCCATGTCCAACGCTTCCTGTGCGGAATACAGGCGGCATGTATACAGGATTTCTCGCGCCTTGCGCTCTCCTACATAACGCGCCAGCAGTTGGCACGCGCCCCAGATCGGCACGCTGCCGACTTTGGGACCGACCTGTCCGAATTTCGAGTCGGTGCTGGCAATGGACAGGTCACAGAAGAGGTTGAGCTCATTGCCGCCGCCAACGCAATAGCCCTGCACGCGCGCGATGATTGGCTTGTCCATCATGCGCATTACCGAGGAGAGCGTGAAAAGCCGACGCATATGCGTACGACCAACATTGGGATTACGCGCGGACTGATCGCCAACGTCGCCGCCGGAACAGAAGGCCTTATCGCCTGCGCCGGTCAAGACCACAACCCCAACTTCGGCCGTGTCGGCGGCGCGGTGCATTGCGTGTGTCAGTTCCTCATACGTCTTCGGTCGGACAGCGTTACGTATCTTAGGCCGGTTGATTGTGATTCGGGCGACTCCACCCTGTTGTTCATAGACGACGTCTTCGTAGGTCATCGATTTCCACCTTGTAATTGTAATTTGCAATTAAGTCCGTAGAACGAACTGGCGATCTTTCGGGCATGCGCCGCATGTCATGTGGCCGCCGAAGGGTCAAGTTTCAATTCCGCAAAGCAAAACCGCATTTTGCAAAGTTGACAGTTATGGCCTAGCGATGCAAACGCTGAATTCAGGTCAAGGGAGACGGATACCATGGATGCAAATAGGTGCCTTGAGGGCAAGGTGATCGTGATCACGGGCGCAGGCCGCGGCATTGGCCGCGAAATTGCGCTGTTGGCAGGTGCACAGGGTGCCAGCGTCGTTGTAAACGATTTGGGCGTCAGCGCCACGGGCGCCGGTGCCGATGCCAGTCCCGCTGATGAGGTGGTTGCAGAGATCATTGCCGGCGGCGGCAAAGCCGTGGCCAACCCCGACAATGTTGCGGATTGGGATGGCGCGCAACGCATCATAGCCACCGCAATCGACAATTTCGGGCGCATAGATTCGGTCGTGAACAACGCCGGCATATTGCGCGATAGCATCTTTCACCGCCTTTCGCCCGAAGATTTCGATAAGGTCGTAAAGGTTCACCTCTACGGCAGCTTTCATGTGGCGCGCGCCGCGGCGCCGTACTTCCGGGAACAGCAGAGCGGTAGCTATGTCCACTTCGCTTCGGCTTCGGGCCTCATCGGCAATTTCGGCCAGGCCAATTATGCCGCTGCCAAGCTTGGGGTTGCTGGTCTGTCCAAGTCGATTGCACTCGACATGGCGAAGTTCGGGGTTCGTTCGAACTGTATCGTGCCTTTTGCCTGGAGCCGCCTGATCGGTACATTGCCTGAGAATACCGAGGAAGAACGGCAGCGCGTGGCGCGATTCAAGAGCATGGGACCAGAAAAGATCGCGCCGCTCACGGTCTTTCTTGCGAGCGAGTTGGCCAGGGACGTGACCGGCCAGATTTTTGCCGCGCGGCGCAACGAGGTCTTCCTTATGAGCCAGCCGCGACCGATCCGGTCGATGCATCGGGCCGAAGGCTGGACGCCGGCCACGCTTGCCGAACAGATGCTGCCTGCCTTCAAGCCCGATTTTTATGGGCTGGACAAATCAGCGGACGTCTTCAGTTGGGATCCTATCTGATCGCACGGAGCGAGAGGCAAGCAGAAGGAGGATGCTAAAATGAACCTGCCGGTTGGAATAGAGGACATCAAGCGCGCCAGTGCGGCTTTTCTTGCGCGTCCGCATGGGGTGTTCATCAACGGTGACTGGGCCGATGCGACGACCGGAGAGTTGATTGACATCATCGATCCCGCCAGCGGCGGGGTTATTGCCCAGGTTCAGGCCGCTGGCGCGCAGGATGTCGATCAGGCGGTTCGCGCGGCTCGTGTGGCGTTCGATGACGGACCCTGGGCGGATCTGGCCGCACCTGAGCGTGCCAGGTTTATGATGAAGCTGGCAGAAGCGGTCGAGCGTGCAGGCGCTGAGATCGCCTATCTGGAAACGCTTGATAACGGCATGCCGCTTA
>JAENVZ010000182.1 GCA_016650315.1 Alphaproteobacteria bacterium
GTTTATCCTGAGCGCCTGCCTTGCAGGCAGTCGAAGGGCTCGACACGAACGGAAGTGAGTCAACCTAAAGTCATCCCGCTCTAGGGTCAGGACCTATTAATAACGAGGTCGTGACCCTAATGGTCATGGATGGACAGGGGCGGTGGCGGCGATGAACGACATGGACCTGATCGACCGCTTTCTTGAAATGATGGCGGCAGAGCGTGGGGCAGCGCGCAATACGCTGTTTGCTTATCGCACTGATCTTGTTCAGGCGTCCCAACTGCTTGGGGGCAGGCTGGAACATGCGGGGCAGTCTGAACTTTCCGGTTTTGGCCAGCAATGGGCGACGCTCGCTGCATCAACCGCTGCACGAAAGGCTTCTGCTCTTCGCCGTTTTTTCGCTTTTCTCCATGAGGAAGGATTTCGCACGGACGATCCATCGGCGGGGCTGCCCCGACCAACCCGGCGACGTTCGCTTCCCAAATTATTGAGTCATGACGAATTGGAACGGATGTTCGCCGTAATTGTGGAGCGAACCGGACGGGCAGTCGAATCACCATTGGATTTCCGCCTTTCCGCGCTTGTCGAGCTTCTTTACGGATCGGGTCTACGGGCCAGTGAGCTGGTATCATTGCCGCGTAAATCCGTGGTGTCGGATCGCCCCTTCCTGATCCTGCGGGGCAAGGGCGGGCGGGAACGGCTGGTGCCGATTTCCGACCACGCACGCGCTGCGGTCTTCCTGTGGTCGGAATATGTGCCGGCGGATTCGCCCTGGCTGTTTCCTTCTGGCAAAAGCCATCTCAGTCGTATCCGCCTGTACCAGTTGGTGAAGGAGTTGGCCGCTGCCGCCGGGATCGCGCCAGAACGGGTCAGTCCCCATGTCTTGCGCCATGCCTTTGCTACGCATTTGCTGGAAGGCGGAGCGGATCTGCGTGCCTTGCAGACAATGCTGGGCCATGCCGACATCGGAACAACCGAAATTTATACGCATGTCGATAGCCGCCGTCTGGTCGAACTGGTCAATGCGTACCATCCCCTCGTTGACCTGAAGCGTCGAGGGCCTTAACGCCAGCGACTATGGTAAGTTTTCTCGATTTCGAAAAGCCGATCGCCGCCCTGCAGGCTCGTATCACCGAATTGCGCGAGACCGCCGATGAAGGCGCGCTGGACATCGATGCTGAAATTCAACGGTTGCAAGCCCGTTCGGACAAGATGTTGGCCGACACTTATGCAAAATTGTCGCCTTGGCAAAAGACGCAGGTGGCGCGTCACCCCGAACGCCCCCACTTCAAACATTATGTAGCGGGCATTTTCGACGAATTCATTCCTTTGGCCGGAGACCGCGCTTTTGGCGATGATCAGGCGATTCTCGGCGGCTTTGCTAAGCTGGGGAAGCGCCGGGTGATGGTGATCGGCCATGAAAAGGGCGACGATACCGCAAGTCGTCTCAAACATAATTTCGGGATGGGCAAGCCGGAGGGTTATCGTAAGGCAATCCGCCTGATGCAGCTCGCCGACAGGTTCGGATTGCCGGTGGTGACGCTTGTAGACACATCAGGGGCGTTTCCTGGTGTGCAGGCGGAAGAGCGCGGGCAGGCCGAAGCGATTGCCCGTTCCACTGAACAATGTCTGGCGCTTGGCGTGCCGATGGTGGCCGCGGTCGTGGGCGAAGGCGGTTCAGGTGGTGCCGTGGCGCTGGCGGCGGCCAATCGCGTATTGATGTTTGAACATGCCGTTTATTCGGTCATATCGCCTGAAGGCTGCGCTTCTATTCTGTGGCGCACCGCCGAAAAGGCAAGCGAGGCCGCTGCTGCGATGCAAATCACGGCGAATGATCTGTTGCGGCAGGGCGTGATCGATCGAATCGTGAAGGAACCGGTTGGCGGTGCGCATCGTGACCCGGCGGCGGCGATCAAAACGCTGGGCAAGGTTATTGCCGACGAACTGGATCAGCTATCGCGCCAGACGTCGGACAAACTGCGTGTCGCGCGGCAGGATAAATTTCTGGCGATGGGTACCTGACATAAAAATGGCGACGGAACCTGTCGTCCCACCGCCATTTTTGTTTTGGACGTAACCAGAAACTCTTAGAGTTTGGTGGAAACGTTGTTGAAGGTCGCGCCCAGCTTCGTGCCCAGGCTGGACATTGCGGTGATGGCGGCAACGGCGATCAGAGCGGCGATCAGACCATATTCAATGGCGGTCGCGCCCTTGTTGTCGGCGAAAATCTTGCGAATATACTGCATAGTCGGTCTCCTTGGTTTCAAGCTTCAATGTACCCGGCTTCCTGGATTCCCAGGCTAGCATCAGTAGAAATAGGAGATTGAGGTTGACAAAGATTTAACGCGGGACCGAATTTGTTTCGTTAACGTTCAATTGTCTTCGACCGCATTGCTGACGTTGCTCCACATCGCTAACGTTTTGGTTCCCAAACTTGTGATCGCGCCTATGGCAGCGAGAACGATAAGGGCGCAAATCAGGCCATATTCGACGGCTGTTGCACCTTTGTCGGAACCCGACAGTTTTTTCAGCATTCCGATCATCAAAAAACCCCGTATCACAATGCGTCTAGGGTGACTCATAGTACGAGTGTCGTTAACAAAGGTTTATGAACGACATTCTTGCGATTTCCCGGTCCTCCTTGCTCCATGTTGTGGCGGTTGCGCTGGTCGATGCGGACGGACGCATTCTCCTGCAGCAGCGTCCGCCGGGGAAGGCGATGGCGGGTCTGTGGGAATTCCCTGGCGGCAAGATGGAGTTGGGCGAAACACCCGAATCGGCGCTTATAAGGGAATTGCAGGAGGAGCTTGGCATAGACACGCATGTCAGTTGCCTTGCCCCCGCTGCATTCGCCAGCGACGCCTTGGGTGACAGGCATCTGTTGCTGTTACTTTATATTTGCCGGAAATGGTCGGGCACTATTGTTCCAACGCAGGCCAGTGCGCTGAAATGGGTTCGGCCGGTACAGATGCACGCGCTGGACATGCCACCTGCGGACAAGCCGCTTATCGGTCTGCTCGACGCATTGTTGTAATAGCCGTTTTTGATTTCAACTCTTGCCCTTCAAGGCTTCGGCCAGGGAAATGGTGGCGCTGCCCCGACGGGCGGCCTTGGGCTGGCTCGGATCTGGTGCCCAGCCACTCATATAAATGATGCTAAAACATTCCGCTGTTTTGCCATCGGGATCGGCCGCAGCGGCAAAGGCGTTTGCCGCGCGCCCCAACTGTTCTCGCGTCATATGCGGCGGGCGGGATGATAACTGATTAGACGCACCCATGCCACGCAGGTCCGCCATTAACGAAAATATGCTGGAATAACGCACTGTGAGAGTGTCGCTATCCGCGACTGGCATGGCAAAGCCAGTGCGGCTGAGAAGGTCGCCAGCGGATCGCACATCAATGTGTGGATGGATATGCTGCGCGGGCCGCTCGCCGTCGCCGGCCAACAAGGCGCCACGTAAAACCGGAAGCGAACCGGCCCCCGGAAAGGCGGCTAGAAACAGCCCGTCTGGGCGCAAAATCCGCCGGATCAGGATCAGAGCGCCAGGCAGGTCATTGACGCTGTCGAGTGTTCCGCAGGCGATGACCAGGTCGAAACATGCATCCGCAAAAGGCAGGGCATCCTCATCCGCCTGCACTCCACCCATCGCGCGGACATTCGCCAAGCCCGGATCCGTGCACATGACGGTCATGCCCGTCGCTACCAGAGAATCGCGGAGAAATGAATCGGGGCAACCGATCAGCAGGACCCGGCCAAAATTCCTTTTCACATCATTGAGCCTGTCGAGCAGTTCCTCTGCCATTTGCTGATAGAGAAAATCATGTTCGGTAAAATTCTGGGCCGCGCGGTCGCGCCGCATCCGGCGCAGATGGCGGTCGAAAATGTCATGATTGGTGGTCGTCTGCATTACAGTCGGGCTTGTGCATCGCGCACGGGCATAGGACAAGGGGCTATGAACATGGGGCCTGTGAACATATTGCGTGCGTTGGCGGCCTGTCTTGTAGACTTTGCCTTGCCGCCACGATGTCCAGCCTGTGGTGTCATTACAGCAGAACATCAGCAATTTTGTCTGTCGTGCTGGGGAAAGATGGATTTCCTTGGAGCGCCTTGTTGCGATAGCTGCGGTCTGCCTTTTGCTTTTGAACAGCCGGAAACCAGCCGTTGCGGCGCATGTCTGGCGCATCCTCCGGCGCATGACCGTGCGCGCGCGGTGCTGGCCTATGGGGATATTGCCCGCACCATCGCGCTCAAATTGAAATATGGTCGCAGGATAGGCTTGGCTCGCTTGATTGCGCGCCATATGGAGCGGCATGTGCAGCCTGAAAAACGAGCGGAAATGCTGCTTGTTCCTGTGCCGTTGCATCGTTGGCGCCTGGGGTGGCGCGGTTTCAATCAATCGGCCTTGATAGCGCAGGCGTTAGGCCGATCATTGGGGTTGCCAGTGGAATTGGACATTCTGCAGCGGATCAAAAGCACGCCGCCGCTTCGTGGGATGAACCCGTCACAGCGGATAAAAACGCTCAGTGGAGCCTTTCAATTGGCAAGGAAACCCCGCAGCCAACTCATTGGTAAAACGGTTGTCCTTGTCGATGATGTCTATACCAGCGGCGCGACGGCCAATAGTTGTGCGAAAGTTCTTAAACGTGGGGGCGCGGCGTCGGTGCATATTCTCTGCTGGGCACGGGTCCTGCGTGATGAGTCTTCCGCACTGATTGACAATCATGCCGCCCATGCCAATCTCGGTATGAAGGAGTGAAGAGCGTTTATGCCCCGCGTTGAAATCTATACAAAGATGATGTGCTCCTTTTGCGCTCGGGCCAAACGGCTGCTGAGCGACAAGGGAGTGGAGTTTGAAGAATATGACATCACCATGGGCGGACCGAAGCGGCAGGAAATGCTGGATCGCGCCAATGGAGGCTATACGGTGCCTCAGATTTTCATCGACGGGAATCATATTGGCGGATCGGACGATCTGATGGAACTTGAGAGTGCGGGCAGGCTCGATCCTTTGCTGAAGGCCTGATTTCCCATGCGTGCCGCCATATGCCAGATGACCAGCGGAACCGATCCCATGCGCAATGCGCAGGTGATTGTGAATGCTGTTCAGGAGGCGAAGGATCGCGGCGCTGACATGCTTTTTATACCGGAAATGGCGGGCCAGCTCGACAGGGACCGGAAACGCGCGGCGGCAACGCTTGTCGACGAAGCGCAAAATATCGTTCTGGCGCAGGTACGCGAGGCGGCGGCCAAGGTGGGGCTTTGGGTGCATTTGGGTTCGTTGGCATTAAAAGACGAACGCAGCGATGGCCGGTGGAGCAATCGCAGCTTTGTCATTGATGACAAAGGCGATATTCGCGCCCGTTACGACAAGATACACCTTTTCGATGTCGATCTTGCCACGGGAGAAAGCTGGCGCGAATCATCGGTTTATGGTCCGGGTGAATGCGTCATAACGGTCGATACCCCTTGGGCACGCATGGGCCTTAGCATTTGTTATGATCTGCGCTTCCCTGATCTTTACAGGGCACTGACAAATGCTGGGGCGAACATTTTGCTGGTGCCCTCGGCCTTCACTGTGCCGACGGGGCAGGCGCATTGGCACGTTCTTCTGCGCGCCAGAGCCATAGAGGCAGGCTGCTTCGTCATCGCCCCGGCGCAGGTCGGCAAGCATGAGGATGGGCGAGAAACCTACGGCCATTCATGTGTGGTTGATCCTTGGGGTGATATTTTATTGGACATGAATACTGAAACAGGCCTTGCGTTGATCGATATAGAGATGGAAAGGATTGCCGACGTGCGTTCGCGTATCCCGGCGCTGGCCAACCGGCGTACTATACCGAGTGAAGTTGAAACCAGATGATTGTCTTTGACCTGAAATGCTATGATCGCGGCCATGTTTTCGAAGGCTGGTTCGGATCAAGTGCAGAGTATGAAAAACAACGGGCGGAGGGCATGATCTCTTGCCCGATTTGTGGCGACTCTCAGGTACGCAAGGCCGTGATGAGTCCTGCTATCGGACCCAAATCCAGCCAACGCCAGTCCGCTTCGCCTTCTCAACCGCTTCCGGCGCAGGATGCGGAAAGCCATGCGGTGTCGCTTAGCAATGCTTCGGCAACGACCGAAATGGCGAAAATGCAGGCATTAATCTCTGCGCTTGCAGAGACGCAGGCGCGGATCTTGGAAAAATCCGAATGGGTTGGCCGGACATTCGCTGATCGCGCGCGCGCCATGCATTATGGGGACGAACCGCACAAGCAAATCCATGGTGAAGTCGCAACCGAGGAAGCCCGCGCTCTATTGGAAGAAGGCGTCGAAGTCGCGCCCTTGCCGTTGCCAGTCATTCCGCCAGAATTTCAGAACTAGGGGCAAGGCTCAGGATGCCGTCCTGTTCCGTTTTCCTTGACGCCTGCAATCTTGATGCCTATCGCAAACCCAAGGAAACCAGCGGTTTTTCAGTGCGCGCCCGTAGCTCAGCAGGATAGAGCATCAGATTCCTAATCTGGGGGCCACAGGTTCGAATCCTGTCGGGCGCACCACCATCATCGATGCTTTCTGCGAATCTGCTAATAACACAGTGGGCCAGTATCGGCGCACAAGGGAAGATGGAATTCACGATGGCGGAACGATTTGAACGGCATCGGCAACCCTGGACCAGTGATGAGCTTCAGAAATTACACGCCTTGGCAAAAAAGGGCATGCCACTCAAATCGATCGCCAAGGCGTTGACCCGCAGTGAAGAATCCGTGAAGGACCGCGCGAAAATGGATAAGCTGAGCATTGTCAAATTGCGCTGATCCGTGCTGACCACCCAATATGATGCA
>JAENVZ010000183.1 GCA_016650315.1 Alphaproteobacteria bacterium
GAATGCGCATGGGTGGAGGCGCAAAACCCTTTGGCATTGACGTTGATCGTGCCGGAACGCTGGTCCGGCACGTCATCGCCGCCGGGGCCGACTGGCGCGGCTTTCATATTTTTGCCGGATCGCAGGCGCTGGATGCCGACGCCATCATCGAGACACAGCGCGCCACGGTTGCGCTTGCCGCCCGGCTGGCCGAACAGGTCGGCGCAACCCCTCCGCTCATCAATCTGGGCGGCGGGTTCGGAATTCCCTATTTCCCCGGTGACCTTCCGCTCGACATCGAAAAAGTGGGTGCTACGCTGGCCGAAACGCTGGAAAACCGGCCCGCCATCCTGAAAGACAGCATATTCGCCATTGAACTTGGCCGCTGGCTGGTCGGCGAAGCGGGCGTTTACCTGACCCGGATCGTGGATCGAAAGATCAGCCAGGGCGAAACCTATCTGGTCGTCGATGGCGGCCTGCACCACCAACTCGCAGCCAGCGGTAATTTCGGTACGGTCGTCAAGCGTAATTACCCCATCGCCATCGCCAACCGCTTTGGCGTGGCCCCCTCCGCTGATCCCGTCAGCATCGTCGGCTGCCTATGTACGCCGCTCGACCGCCTGGCCGACAAGGTGCTGCTGCCGCAAGCGAACGCTGGCGATGTCGTGGCGATTTTCCTCGCCGGGGCCTATGGCGCAAGCGCAAGCCCGTCCGCATTCCTGGGCCATCACGCGCCATTGGAAATGTTGGTGGAACAGGCTCCAGCCTAATCCACAAAGGACGGCAAATCCTCAAACCCCTTGCGCAGAGCCGCTGACCAGCTTTGAGAAATATTGGCGAAGGCTTCGTCGTCCGCTTCAATGCGCATCTGGGTGCTAAAGCAATATTCGTCGGTCTTGATGACCGCCAGATCCA
Organism: Alphaproteobacteria bacterium; assembly: GCA_016650315.1. Classification (GTDB taxonomy): domain Bacteria; phylum Pseudomonadota; class Alphaproteobacteria; order Sphingomonadales; family Sphingomonadaceae; genus Rhizorhapis. Next base: position 895 of record JAENVZ010000183.1, read on the forward strand.
GCGGCATCCCAACCGAAAGGTTGGACCGCAAGGTCGAATCCATCGATACACAGGCCGCCTTCACACATTCCTCGATCGATGTTTCAGGCACAATGATCCGGTCGAGTATCGGCTTGCCATATTTATGTTCGCCGATCTGGAAATAAGGGGTTTCAGCAGTCGCTTCGATGAAATTTCCTGCGCTGTAGATCAGATACAGGCGCGGTTTTCCTCCCTTGCGCTGGCCAGCGAACAATAATGTGGCATCGGCCGCCGCGCCCTGCATTTCTATTGTATCGCGATATTTGCCCTGCATGGTGGCCATCGCATCGCCCACGATTTGCGCCGCGCGAAACATGGAATCGCAATTCAGGATGGTTTCGATATTGGCATCGGATTCTGATTGCTTGATGGAGCGCGACAGGACGGTCTTCACCCCTTGAGTGATCGACAAATTGCCTGACATCATCAGGCCTATCGCCCGTTCACCTGGCACTTCATAGGTGAAAAGCTTCCGAAAACGCGAGATGTTGTCCATGCCCGCATTGGTGCGGGTGTCCGCAAGCATTACAATTCCGGCATTCACCCGCAATGCCACGCAATAGGTCATCGCCCTGTAGTCCCCGACTTATCACTGTTGTTGCTGTTTGGCCTGTTCAATATCGTCTTCACTGGCCTGCGCGATCCGCACGTCTGCGTCAATGAAGATTTCACCCGCCGTCTTCACCGATCCACGTACAGGCGCCGCATCGTGGGCATCCGTACCAATGGCAAGCCGAACATAATTCGGGGTCACGCAAACACCGTTGGAGGGATCAAAACCGACCCAGCCAAGGCCACTGACAAAGGCTTCGGCCCAACCATGGGTTTCATGCAACGCCTCATTATCGTCGTTAGCGAGCAAATAACCCGTCACATAGCGCGCTGGCATGCCGGCGGAACGTGCAGCGCTGATGAAGATATGGGCGTGATCCTGACAAACGCCGCTGCCCTGCGCCAACGCTTCCGCCGCAGTGGAGACCGCACTGGTCGCGCCCGTGCTATAGGCTACAGCCTCATGAACCGCATCGGACAATGCATGCAAGCGCGCTAGATCGCCCTCTTGCGATGGCAGGGTGACAAGCGCCCTGACATCGCCATTGGCTTTGGTAAGCGGCGTTTCACGTAAGAAAACGGCTGGGTCGACATGGCCCGGCAAGCCAGTGATCACCCCTGCTTGATCCTGCGTCTCGACGAGGCCCGTCGCAACGATCTTCGCCATATCCATATGTCCATATTGAACCCACAGCGCCTCTGCATCGCCATAACCATTGCGGTTCCAATGCTGGACCGGTTCGTCATTCACTTCGACCGACCAGCGCACGATTTTCTGTCCGTCATGATTGCAAGGCACCAATTTCAGCAGCAAGGCGACATGCGATGCGCCCGCTCCATACATATAAAGCGTCTGGTGCCGGATCAGCAGCAGCCTGTTGCCAGCTTCAGAAGTGGTAAGCTTGCGCAATTTCACCTCCGAGCCGATTGGTCATCATAAGACCATTCTGCACCGTTTCATGCAGCCCGCTTTTGAATATTTCGCCCTTTTCCAACTGATCGAGATTCTCCACCATCTCGCCAATGGTGTCATGACATGCCGCCCGCTCGCCATGGAAATGGGCCAGGCGATTTAGCCGGTACTGCAACTGGTCAAAGCAAAAGGCCACCGAACGCGGAAAGGTGCGGTTGCAGATCAGAAAGTCAGTAATCTGCCAAGGTGTATAAGCGCCACCATAAACATGGTGATAGGCACGGTTACCCGATAGTGCGTGCAACACCGACGTCCATTGATAATGATCGCGGGTGCCGCCCACCACCTCTGTTTCAGGCAACAGCACATAATATTTGACGTCGAGCAGCCGCAGAGTCATCTGCGCCCGTTCCAGCGCGCCGCCAAGTCGCAGGAAATCATGCGCGGCATTACGAAGCTGCCCCGAATCGGCCGCTCCACGAAAAGTGGATGCCCGCGTTTTGACCCAGTCAATCAGGCTCGGCAATTCCTGCCGCGCTTCCTTGACATCATAGGTTTCCAGCTTGCGCCAGCCGTCATTGATCGCCTCCCACATTTCCTGTGTTAGCGCGGTGCGCACCGATTTGGCATTGGCGCGCGCGCGCGAAATGCAGGTACGGATGGAATTGGGATTGTCCTCATCCAGCACAAGCATCTGGACAACATCGGTTTCCTTGACGAGACCATCCTCCGGGAACAGCTTTTCACATCCCGTCACACGCACGACCGAACGCCATTCGTCGCGGTGAAGCGATCCGGGCAGGATCGCCATGCGTTGCCCCATGGTCAACAACCGCGCCGTGCTTTCCGCCCGCTCCATATATCGGGCCATCCAATAGATATTGTCTGCGGTGCGGCTCAACATATTTTCAGTCCTGTAGAATCCCTAATCTTGTAGAATTCCTAATCTTGTAGAATCCATGTGTCCTTGACCCCGCCACCCTGGCTGGAATTGACCACCAGCGATCCTTCGGTCAGCGCCACACGGGTAAGGCCGCCGGGCACCAGCCGCATCTGTTTTCCCACCAGGCAATAGGGACGGAAATCGGCGTGTCGCTCAACCACGACGGTTTCACCCAGCGTCGGCACCGTGGACAGTTCCAGCGTCGGTTGCGCGATGAATTCAAACGGATTGGCCTTGATCCGTTCGGCATATTCGGCGACCTCATCCTTCGTCGCCTGTGGCCCAATCAACATGCCATAACCGCCCGACCCATGCACTTCCTTCGCCACCAGTTCATGCAGATGCTCCAGCACATACGCGCATTCGTCCGGCTTTGCGCATTGCCAGGTGGGGATGTTCTCCAAAATCGGCTGTTCGCCCAGATAGAAGCGGATCATGGCCGGTACATAGACATAGATTGCCTTGTCATCGGCAATGCCCACCCCCGGCGCGGAACAAAGCGTCACGCCACCATTGCGATAAACATTGAAAATTCCCGGCACGCCCAACAGGCTGTCGGGCCGGAATGCGAGCGGGTCCAGATAATCATCGTCGATGCGGCGATAAATAACATCGACAGCCTTGGGACCGCTCGTGGTCTTCATCCATACGCGACCTTCATCGACGAACAGGTCGGCAGGCTCCACCAGTTCGACACCCATCAGGTCGGCCAGGAAACTATGTTCATAATAAGCCGAATTCAACGATCCCGGCGTCAGCACCACCACCACCGGATCGCCCGAACAGGCAGGCGGCGCCACCTCCTCCAGGCTTTGAAGCAACTGGTCGGGATAATCATCCACCGGCGCCACCAGCCCCTGACCGAACAGTTCAGGGAACATCCGCGCCATGATCTCCCGGTTTTCAAGCATATAGCTGACCCCGGACGGCGTGCGGCAATTATCCTCCAGCACCTGAAAACTGTCTGGCCCTGTGCGCACGATGTCGATGCCGACGATATGACTATACACTTTGCCCGGCGGTGAAAAGCCGATCATCTCGGGCTTGTAGGCGCTGTTCTTGTAAACCAGATCGCCCGGAATAACCCCAGCTTTTACAATTTCGCCGCGATGATAAACGTCGTGCAGAAACGCGTTCAGCGCCCGCGCCCGCTGCTTGATCCCTCTATCGAGCGATCGCCATTCCAGCGCGGTGAAGATACGGGGCAACAGATCAAAGGGGATGAGACGCTCGGGATCTCCGCCCTCGCCATAGACCGCGAAGGTAATGCCGATCCGCCGGAATATCGCTTCGGCTTCCGCCAATCGCCGGTTAAGCCCGGCAATGCCCGTCTGCTCTACCCAACTCTGCACCTCCGCATAACAATCGCGGATCGCGCCATTCCGATCGAGCATTTCATAAAAGGGCATCCGCTCTCCCTTTGCCTCACGGGACATTGTGCACCGCAGCATAATGGAGGCGAGAAACAGGGAATTGCAAGGAAATTGTTGGAGATTCGTTCGGATCTGCAAATCCAATGCGAATTCAGTGCCATACGCCTATAGCCGTGTAAGCAACCCGGACCTGCTTACGATGAGGGTTGGTAGCGGAGGAGGGACTTGAACCCCCGACACGCGGATTATGATTCCGCTGCTCTAACCAGCTGAGCTACTCCGCC
>JAENVZ010000184.1 GCA_016650315.1 Alphaproteobacteria bacterium
GCGTTCATCCTCCTGCGCCTGCGGAGGGGGCGGTGAAGTTGGGTGTGCGGGTGTGCTGACAACAGACTGCGGCGCTTTTGCAGGGAAGCGTTCGGCCGTAGGAGAAACCGGAGGGCCAATAAAATCATTGGTACGATTGCTGGCAGGGTTATCGCTGCCACGGGTATTGCTTGTCGGTGGGGTTGAGGTCGGAACGGCAACAGGAATTGGCACCGATTGAGCCTGTGCCATTCTGACGGGTCTGGCGGGCAAGACCTGCTTGTCTTTTTGCCTGCGAGCTTCCTTCTTATCCGCAGCCGAAGCAGAGGGTGCTGTTGCTGTGCGGCCTAGCGGCTGACCACTGGGAACAAGCGCGCTATCGGGCTTCGAATTGCTGGCGAGCGCGGATGCGGATTGCACCGACCCCGCCGGAAAATTGCCAAAATGCACAGCAGCCGCGCGTTGCGCCGCCGTCAACCCAGGCATTCGGTCCATGAAGGGCTGAATCGCCGTGGCCAGCGGTTTGGGCATCATCACCTGGGTAATGTCCCGTGCCTGCTTCGCCTGCCCGTTCATCGCCAGGATGAAGGCGCGGTCACGCCATGCAGATTTGTCACTCTTGCGCAGCAACGGATCGAGAACCTTTTCCGCCTCCTGCCATTTGCCCGATATGCCCAGCGATACGGCATAGCGGCGCAAGATTTCGGGGTCGCTCGGGGTGCGGTCAAGCGCCAGCTTATAGTCACGCTGCGCTCGCTCGGTTTCACCCATAAGGTCAAACGCAAGTCCCCGATCAGCAGCAATATCGGCATCCTTGACGCCATAATGCACCGCCTGGCCAAACAAGCGGATCGCCTCAGTGGGGTTTCCCAGGTCCAGCACCGCACGCGCCAGCCCCGCCTTCACCCGGCCATTATTGGGCGAAACGTCTTCAGCGCGCGCAAAAAATCCGGTCGCGGCACGGGGGTCGTCAAGCTTTAATGCCGTCTCTCCCGCCCCGATCAATGCATCGACATTGCGCGGATTGGACGCCAGCCTGCTCAGATAACGGCCAAGGTCTTCCGCATCGGAGGATGGGCGCACGTCAAGCGAGGAATTTCCTTCTGCCGGCTTGTACTGGGCAAGGAGTGGCGAAGTGAGCATTGGAGCGGATAGCACGGCCACCAATGCAATGAATTTTCCCAATAACAGTTTCACAAACCGGTCAATAGCAAGCCGTGGACGAAATGGGAAACAGACTGTTGAAACGCAACAGGACGGAATGGGTGAAAGGCGGGCTGAATGCCGTCTTCCACCCAATTCAGAGCAACCACTTTAAACTGTTACTGGTTATTCTGCCGGTTCAGGAAACGCGGGATATCGAGGTCCGACTTGGTGTCATCCTCTTCCTCGCTCGCCACCACGCGGGAACTGCCGCGGGACAGGTTGGACATGCGTTCGAAAAGGGTCCCCCCTCCGTTCGACACACGGGGCGCCGGACGGATCGGTTCGGCAGGCGTTTCAACCTCTGCTGACACAGGTTCAGACTCAATGGCTGCGGCATCCGATTCACCTGGAACTTCGGCAATCGCACTCAGCAGCAATTCGTCCTCATCCGTATCCGCAGGAACAGGGTCAGCCGTATTTTTTTCCGCCGGCGCGTAGGATTCAAATCCCGGCGAGACTTCGGAGGCAGCAGCAATGGGCTTTGGCGGCGTCAGCGACTCAATGTCAGGTGTCAGCGCTGCAGGCTGCGGCGCAGCGGCACGACCGGGAAATGTAAAGGCCTGGGTACGCGACTGACCGGTATCGGCATCGCTGTCGATGCCCGTAGCGACCACGGAAACCCTGATTTTGCCCTCAAGCGCGTCGTTAAAGGCGGAACCCCAGATAATGTTGGCATCGGGATCGACCAGTTCGCGAATATGGTTGGCCGCTTCATCGACTTCCATCAGGCGCATATCCTCACCACCGGTAATGGAGATGATGACGCCTTTTGCACCCTTCATGCTGACGCCGTCGAGCAGCGGGTTGGCAATGGCCTTTTGGGCGGCTTCAAGCGCACGGCCATCGCCTTCGGCTTCGCCTGTACCCATCATTGCCTTGCCCATTTCACCCATGACCGAACGGACATCAGCAAAGTCGAGGTTGATAAGGCCCGGCATGACCATCAGGTCGGTGATCCCGCGCACACCCTGTTGCAGCACTTCGTCGGCAAGCTGGAAAGCTTCCTTGAAGGTAGTGTTGGGGTTGGCGATAAGGAACAAATTCTGGTTCGGAATGACGATCAGCGTATCGACATGCTTTTGCAGTTCGGCGATGCCCGCTTCGGCTGCTTTGGAACGACGCGACCCTTCAAAAGTGAAAGGCTTGGTAACGACGCCGACGGTCAAAATGCCCTTGTCGCGCGCGGCCTTGGCTATGACGGGCGCGGCACCTGTGCCGGTTCCGCCGCCCATGCCCGCTGCAATGAAGCACATATGCGCGCCGTTAAGCGCCTCTTCAACGCCGTCGATGGTTTCTTCGGCCGCCGCACGACCGATTTCGGGGCGCGATCCGGCTCCTAGGCCTTCCGTGATTTTTGGACCAAGCTGGATCCGCCGCTCGGCAGGAGAGGCGTTGAGCGCCTGCGCATCAGTGTTGGCGACGATGAAATCGACCCCCTCGACCTGCGCGGCAATCATGTTGGCGATCGCGTTTCCGCCTGCCCCACCAACGCCGATGACGGCAATCCGGGGCTTCAGTTCATCTACATGCGGCGGCCCGATTTCAATGCTCATAAACTTGCTCCCTGTGCTTCATTTCGACGTGAAGCGTAATCTTGATGTAACTCATGCACTATCTGACTTGGCGAATCATCTTAAAACTAAGCATTAACCATATTTCATCAGTAATTCGTCCGAAAAGCAGTGATAAGCCGTTGAAGTATTGCCGAACCTGGCGCTTTGTGCACTGTCTGCCGCGATGAGGGCAGCCACCGCAGGTCAACCGGATTGGATGCCCCATAAAGGGCAAGTCCGGCGAGCGTTGCAAAGGCCGGTCCGCTATGCGCTTCGGGCAAGCCGGTCAGGCCGCGCGGACGGCCAATTCTCACCGCCCGGCCAAGCGCGCTCTGGGCATAATCGGCAATGCCTTTCAGCTCCGCACCGCCGCCGGTCAGCACCACTTGACGCCCAACAGGACCCGTAAAGCCCAGTTCCGTCAGAACCTTGCCGATTTCACCCATCAGATGGTCAAGCCGCTGGCAGATGATGCC
>JAENVZ010000185.1 GCA_016650315.1 Alphaproteobacteria bacterium
CAAATTAGCCGGTGCAAGGGCGGGGCTGACCGCCTTGCGCTGCTGATCATGCCTGGGCGGGTCCATTTGCAGGAATGATGGGATCGGTACGGCCCCGTCACCTTCTCCAATAATGCGTTCATCATCAAGGGCAGTGGCGTTATAGGAGGAGAATATGCGAGGGTTGGTGTCCACCGCCATGATGTCATTGTAACGGGTGATTGACCAAAAAGGTCCGTAGTCGCTGTTGGCGCAGTAATGAACAGGATCTTCCTTGCGCAAACGCGCGAAAAGTTCAGGCCAGTGTTCGTCGCGCTGGTATAGGCCCGGATCCGACACGTTGATTTCTTCGATGGGAATTTTGAACGGGTCGAATGACAAAGGGGCGCTTGTTGTCATGGCATCTCTCCAGATGATAATTTCGCATTGTGAACATAATGTTCAATATATATATTATGGGTCGAGGTAAAGAGCCACCGAGCGGCAAGGTCGGCTAAAGATCATACCAATTTGCTAGGCGCATCGGCCAGCAGCATCGGTGATGATGATGCGATATTCGATCAATTGATAAAAGCCGCCAATTCCACGCACGCATGTGGACCGGGAGAGGTTTGCAACGCGCTTGGCAGGGCATAAACATATATCATAGCAAAATAATATTTTGCATTGCGGAATTAACGCGACTGCCTTAGATGCGTGTGGGCGACCCGCGCATCCACATTGCAATAAGGGTATTTGAGGATAATGGTTGATCGGCAAACAGGGATATTGATCGTCGGTGGTGGCCCGGTTGGGCTGGGCTTGGCTCTTGACCTAGCCTGGCGTGGGCAGCCGAGTATGCTGGTCGAGCGTGATGAAAAGACCGCGCCGGTTATGCTGGCCAAGGCGAACGGCCTGCACGAGCGGACAATCGAAACCTGCCGACGCTGGGGAATTCTCGATCAGGTGATCAATCGCGGCTTTCCACAGGATTTGCCGGGTGACAGTGTATATTGCACCTCGCTAACCGGTCATTGCCTGGGCCGCAGCGTCATCCAATCAACACGCGACCGTCCTCAGCAGGCACAGACCCCGGTCAAACGTCAGCGTTGCCCGCAATATGAGTTCGATCCGCTTCTGGCGGAAGAAGTTCGTCGGCTAGGCCTGACCGATATCAATTACGGACAGGAGTTTGTAGGTTTCGAGCAAGACGATGATGGCGTTACGGTGGAGCTTAAGTCCGCCGCAACAGGTGAAATTTCGACCGTGCGCTGCGACTATCTGGTAGCATGTGATGGCGCAGGGAGCGTGGCGCGTCGTCAGCTAGGTATTCCGTTTGAAGGGCGTATGCTCGACTTTTCGGTCAGCGCTATGATCCGTGTCCATAATCTGGAAGCAATACAGCCGATCGAAGATGGTGAACGGTATATCCTGTTCGGCCCGGAAGGCGCCTGGGGCAGCATGGTTTGGGTTGATGGTCATAAGATTTGGCGCTTTTCTGTTGTAGGCAACCAGGAAAAGATCCATCCCAGCCACTTCGACATCGAGCCTGAAATCCGTCGGGCATTTGGTTCCGACGCTGTTAAATTCGACATTCTTCGTATCATGCCATGGCGGCGTAGCCAGTGTGTTGCCGCATCCTACCGCAGCGGCAGGATCCTGCTTGCAGGGGATTCGGCCCATACTACCTCTCCGACAGGCGGACACGGCATGAATACCGGGGTTGCCGATGCGGTCGATCTGTCCTGGATGCTGGATGCTATACAGTCTGGTTGGGGCTGTGACGGGCTGCTTACCGCCTATGATATCGAACGCAGACCTGTGGGTATCCGTAATTCAGCAAGCGCGGCGCGGAACTATGGTAACTGGGTCGATCGCGCTGGCTGCGCCGATGTCCTTGCTGAAGGGCAGGTCGGGGATGAATGTCGTCGTCAGGTTGGCGAGCGATTGCAGTCCTCGCTGCACGAGGAATGGCATACGCTTGGCGTCGAGCTAGGCTATCGATATGAAAATTCGCCCATCATTGTTCCTGATGGGACATTACCGACCCCTGACGACCCGTCACATTATGTCCAGACCGCCCGGCCCGGCCATAGGGCGCCACATGTTTGGCTGAAGGATGGGCGCTCCACGCTGGATCTGTTTGGCCGGGGCTTTGTGCTGCTCAGGCTACGGGACATCGAGGAAGATGCGGGCGCGCTTGTTCAAGCAGCGAAGGATGTAGGTATGCCCTTCCAACTGATCGATATCCGCGAAGATGCGGTTTCCGAAATGTACGAGCGTGCACTGGTCCTGGTGCGGCCGGATGGGCAGGTTGCATGGCGAAGCGATGGATTACCGCGAGATTGCCGCTACCTGATCGACACTGTGCGCGGCGGTCATGTGCCAGGTGCGATACGGCCCAAGCTTGTTGTGGCTAAGGGAGAGGTGTGTCCCGCTTGAGGAATGTCAGGATGGCAAGGCATAACTAGGGGTTACTGGCGCGCAATGTCGTTCACGGGACCTTAGGGCTTCGGATATGGGCGCGAAAATCTTTGCGCGGTGTCAGGTCAATATGATCGGCGGCTCAAGCGCCTTAAATGCCGAAAGGCGCATCCGGTCGGTCTCCGGACGCCCCTGGGGCATGCAATCGAGCCTTGAGGTCGTCTATGGGATTATTATGCGAAATTAATGGCTGCAATAAGGAATTTATGTCATGCGGCGTTTGATAGGGCGAGGTATTTCCTTTAGCCAAACGCTTTGTCATATATCGCTACCCAAGTGCGCATTAAGCCGCTGGTGGCAGCATGAAGGAGTGTAAGTGTGGCACACAAGGCGGTTTTGAAGCCCTTGATACGCAAAGGCGCCTACACGGATGTCCCAGATGAGCTTACGGACGAGAGCTTCTCCGGTCGGCAGTTTATTACTGCCCTTGCGCGGGGTCTGGATGTGCTTGGCGCATTTTGCATCGGCGACCCACCGCTCAGCAATCAGGAACTGGCAAAGCGTTGCCAATTGCCACGCCCGACGATCTCCCGCATTACCCGCACGCTGACGGAGCTTGGATATCTGAGCTATCATGAAGGTTTCGGTTGCTATGAACTGGGTGGCGCCATGCTGTCGCTGGGCCATGTTGCGCGCAACAGTTTCCAGGCGCTGGAGGATGCGATCCCGGTGATGAACGAACTGGCTAACTTCAGCAATGCTAATGTCGGAATTGGAATGCGTGACCGGCTGAGCATGGTCTATCTTGTCGTTAGGGAGGCTCCTTCGGGGATTGGCCTTCGATTTGGAACCGGTTCCAAAGTACCAATCATCCACACGGCAATGGGCCTTGCCTATCTCGCCGGAATTGAACGTAAAATCCTGCAGGGCTTGGAATCCAGGCTGCTGAAAAAATATGCAAATGAATCGATAAAGGTTAAGGGTGTTATAGCGGCTGCGCGCGAAGAATATGAAGCGCAAGGTTTCTGCAGCTCGACCGGTGGATGGCACCCCGAAGTCAACGGCATCGCCACGCCAATCCCATGGCCAGCGGTTGCTGATATGTTGGTACTCAATTGCGGGGCGCCGGCGTCGTTAATGTCAAAGGAGCGGATGCTGGGTGAAATCGGGCCGCGTCTTATCGAAACGGCGCGGGAGATTGGAAAACTGCTGACAGCCACCGACGTTACGAAGGTGTATTGACGGCGGTTACACCTGCGCGTGCAAACGAATTTGCGCCGCCGATGTTTCATATCCTTTGAAATATGAATGGACAGATCCGCCTGGCGCCGCGCTGATCGGTACTCTTGCACTACTAGATGACCGATCACGCCGCACCGCTCGACAAAGTCCGTTCGCTCGAACTCGTCCAGCACGCG